>JBDHQB010000023.1:0-37094 GCA_039806825.1 Parachlamydiaceae bacterium
GTACAACTTATTAAGGAGAATCGTTCTTTTACTCAAGATCATAACTCTAGCATAGCAACTCCACGCCTGCGGAAAGGTTACCGTTTTGTAGCCCTTGTGTGGAAGGACTAGGGAGCTTTTGTAGCCTTTGTGCGGAAGTGCTACAGTCTTTGTAGTCTTTGTGTGGAAAGGCTGCCGCTTTTGTGGCTTACACCATTTCTTCTTTGGGGACGGCGTTGAGACCGCAGCATTTTTTGTACTTTTTGCCACTGCCACAGGGGCAATCGTCATTGCGGCCAACTTTGGGGCCAACAGAGATCGGGGTTTGCCTTTCTGGCTCATCGCCTTGATCATCCTGTTCGTCCCGCTCGGCTGGCTCTTCTTGAGCAGGCTGTTGAGGCTGCTGCTCAATTTCAGAAACAAGCGATCTGTTTCTTTCTAGCTGCATCTGACTCATCATCCGCTCGATATCCTGCATCTGTGGAGGAACAATCTCAAATTTAAACAAGTCTTGTCCAATCTCAGCCCTCAGACGGTGGCTAAGGTCATCAAACATTCTAAATGCTTCATGTTTGAACTCGGTCAAAGGATCCCTCTGCCCAACAGCACGGAGATTCACATCTGAACGCAAATGATCCATCATTAAGAGATGCTCTTGCCAGAGCTGGTCAATCTTGCGGATCATCAGGTGGCGCAAAATTCCTTGTGTAGGACGTCCTGCAGCTCTAAATCCTGAGGCCTCCATCAATGCCACTTTGCCCTCTTCGCGATCCATTTTATCTTCAAAAGCTTTTGTAATCTTATCGGCGGCTAACTTCTCAAGCTCTTCTGCATCCAGATTATCTTGATCGAAGAAACCTTCCTCAAAAGATACTGGAAAATGTGCCATTAGCCATTGACGATAGCCTTCCGGATCCCAATTGCCCTCTTCGCTTCTAGAATGGAAAAATTTGCTAGCTGCAGCTGCGCATACATCTTGCAATAGTTCTAAAGCAATAGGACGCAACTCGTCAGTATGTAATACTTCATTGCGGAACGCATAAATTTCTTGCCGCTGTTTGTTCATAACATCGTCATATTCCAGCGTATGCTTACGCATCATGTAGTTACGTTGCTCAATCCTTTTCTGCGCTGTTTCAATGGATTTATTGAGCATTCCAGCAGAAATGGCTTCTCCTTCTTCTGGCCGGAATCTTTGAAGCAAGCCGGTCAAACGTGGAGATGCAAATAAGCGCATTAAAGAATCTTCGAAAGAAACGAAGAATTTTGAAGATCCTGGATCTCCTTGTCGTGCGCAACGGCCCCTTAACTGACGGTCGATCCTACGTGACTGGTGACGGGTTGTACCAATGACATAGAGTCCGCCTAAATCTGCGACGCCTGGTTCTAGTTTAATGTCGGTACCACGGCCAGCCATGTTGGTCGAAATGGTAATTGCACTTCTTTTACCAGCGTTAGCAATGACTTCAGCTTCCCTGTCATGCTGTTTCGCGTTCAAGACCGTATGCTCAAGCTTATTTTGTTTGAAAATACGGGACAATTTCTCAGAAACATCAACAGACTCAGTACCGATCAATATCGGACGACCTTTTTCATGCTCTTGACGCACTTCTTTTAGGAGGGCGTTATATTTTTCCCTTTCGGTCATGTAGACTTCGTCGTTGAAGTCATTGCGCAAACATTTTTTATGAGTTGGGATTTCTAAAACTTGGAGTTTGTAGATCTGCTTTAATTCGTTCGCTTCAGTGACAGCAGTACCGGTCATACCACTGAGCTTGTCATACATTCTGAAATAGTTTTGCAGTGTAATTGTCGCATAGGTTTGAGTCTCTTTTTGGATCTCAACGCCTTCTTTAGCTTCGATCGCTTGGTGCAGTCCATCAGAGAAACGTCGACCTGGTTGAGGACGACCAGTATTTTCATCGATGATGATAATCTTATTATCTTGCACCATGTAATCAACATCGTTTTCCATCAAAAGATGACCACGGAGAAGCTGTCGAAGGTTATGTGCGCGCTCTTTTCGCTTTTGGTCTTCCTCTTGTACTTGCAGTTTCCTTTGCATTTTAGCATCGGTATCGAGTGAGTTATCTTGATCGATAAGATTGTACTCATGGCTAATATCGAGCATCACGAAATCGTCAGCTTGTCCAATTCCATTTGTACATTCATGCCAAGCGGAAATCCCTTTATCGGTCAATTCATATTCATTACTTTTTTCATCCACAATCATGTACAAGTCGGAAAGAGCTTTTTGCTTTTCTTCTTTGTTTGTATCGGAGTAATAGTACAGATCCCATTTGTCGATTGCTGCTCGGAGCTCAGGATTTTCTTTTGCTCTTTTAACGATTTTGTTGCGTGGGGTTCCTTTGCTGACAAGCCATAGTTTGCGGAGAGCTTCCTGCCAAGCTTTTTCCTGCTCTTTGGTCCTTTTGCCCGACTCTTCAGGGAAAGAGTCCAATATTTTTCTAGCATCAGTAGCAACTCTATTGCAGTAGTCTCTTTGTCTCTTCACAAGCTCTTCCACGCCCCCTTTCAGTTCGTCATACATTTGACGGCTATGAGGGACGGGTCCAGAGATGATCAATGGAGTGCGTGCTTCGTCAATAAGGATAGAGTCCACTTCGTCGATGATCGCATAGAAAAAGCCACGTTGAACTTGCTCTTCTTTACGGTTGGCCATAGAGTTATCGCGAAGATAATCAAATCCAAACTCAGAGGAAGTTCCGTAGACAACGTCACAGTTATAGGTTTCTTTGCGGACGTGCTGAGGAGTATCTGTTGTTAATGAACCCGTTGTCAGTCCGAGCCAGCGAATAATTGTACCCACCCATTGGCAATCGCGTTGTGCAAGGTAGTCGTTGACGGTAACAAGATGGACAGGTTTGCCGGTCAAAGCATTCAGATAGAGGGGTAAGGATGCCGTAAGGGTTTTTCCTTCCCCGGTCATCATTTCCGCTACAGATCCATGGTGAAGAGCAATAGCGCCGACTAATTGTACATCATAAGGAACCATGTCCCATTTCTGATTGTAACCGGAGACGTGAACTTCTGTTCCACACAACCTGCGGCATACATTTTTGACGACAGCAAAGGCTTCAGGAAGGATATGATCTAGCGTTTCCCCTTTTCCCAACCGATCGCGAAATTCTTGGGTCTTAGCGCGAATTTCATCATCGGAAAGTGATTTAAACTTTTCATCCCAAGCGTTGATCTCTTTAACAATTTTAAAATATTTGCGCAATTGACGGTCTTGAGCCGTTCCAAAAATTTTTTTGATCCATCCAAACATGTGTAGACTTCTGTAAATTTGTTAAATTAAAAATGTTACGATAATTACCCTTTTATCGCAAGAACTAACGCCCCCTTAGATTACTCGCGAGGCGTAAAAATTCAATATACAACCATATGATTGTAACGATGAGGGCAAAAGCCCCATACCATTCCATGACTTTAGGAGCGCCTCTTTCAGCTCCTTGGTAGATGAAGTCAAAGTCAAGAACAAAATTTAATGCGGCAATGCCCACGACAAATAAGCTAAAGAGAATACTTAACAATCCATTTCCGAATAGAAAACTTGTGTTAACCCCGAAAAGGCTCAAAATAAAAGTTGTAATATAGACCAATGCGATTCCACCTGTTGCAGACCCGACCATGTATCTAAATTTATCTGTCACATTGATCCAACCAAATGTATAAATAGCTAACATTGCAACCATCGTTGCAAAAGTTAATGTAACAGCTTGAATGATAACGCCAGGGAAAGCATACTCCAGGGCCGCAGAAACTCCACCCACGAAAAATCCCTCCGCAAGAGCATATAAAGGAGCTGTGACGGGCGACCATTCAGGTTTAAAAACTGTTAGAATCGCAATCCCAAATCCAACAATAGCACCTGCGATAATGAAATGGTAAATTGCGGAAGGGGCAGCACCTGCTTTAAAAAACATCGACCATGTATAAGCTGCAGTCACTATAACACCTAAGAGCAGCACGACAGTCTTCCAGACCACCCCATTGATGGTCATGGCATTGTCCATATCTACAACGGTGCCCGGCTTACTAAAGGTATCATAATAAAGTGTGGGATTCGATGTTTTCATCCATTGCTCCTATTTTTTCCAAACAATAACAAAAAGCGACAAAAGGATGAAGGATGAAGGATGAATAGCAAAGACAATAAAGTTATTTAGGACAAAGAAAGTAAAAATAAATGATTTTAGCTTCATCCTTCATCCTTCATCCTTATGTATACAGATAGTCGATCTCCTCGTTTTTGCGGGGGCCTATGACTCTCCAATTTAGCTGGATATAGTGGCTATCGCAGCGTACTTTGCCAAAGTAGGCGTCATCTTTGCAATGGTGGGGATCAATCGATTCCAAAGTGAATTCATCGATGGGACGCAGCTTGAAAAGGAAAACCGGATTTTGGATACCGAAACGCAAGTGTTCTAATGAGATGAGATTTTGTGATTTGTGGAGATTCCATTTGTAGGTGTTGCGGAATTCCATATTATTTTGTTCACGGTTGATCCATTTTCCTTGCTCATGAAAGATCAGCGTATCGTCATTGACAACTTTTGAATCGACATTTCCTTTCCCAAGGCCATTCCACCCTGTAAGAGTAAACGCTTTAGATTTTGCTGAGAGCGAAAACGATTGGATGGCGTGAAGTCGTTCCCAAAAAGTCAGAATGGTTTTCTTAGAATCTTTTAGATTCTTCTTTTCGGTCTGTTTAACTTGTTGTAATTGAGGACTGTAATAAATTTTTTTCGTTTCAAAGTCTAAGAGTGTGTACGCCCTTTTTAATAGCTCTTCTAGTTCTTTTAGCAAGGGATAGGAAGGATTAAATTCGAAATAGCGCGTTTTCCCTTCATAAAAGCTACTTAATACCTCTTGTTCTTCAAGTTTCTGCAGGGCTTGTTGCAATGGGGTCAGCGGAGCTTGAAACTTTTTACTGAGTTGAGTCGCATAGCATTTACCGTTGAGAAGGAGGTAATAGAGAATTTTTTCGACGCTTTGATTTGCAAGCAGGGGCGTTAGGGGCATTTTTTTATGACCTATGTTTAAGGTTAATTACTTACTACACGACTTTAGCATAACCTATTTTTCAGTTTTTTTACACTATTTTATAGGTTAATTTGCATAAATTTTCACTTATTTTGACTAGAATTTTAGAAACTTAAATGTTCTTATTAAGGTTACTTTTTTACATAAATCTGAGGAAAAATGGACAAAAAGTGGTCAAAAAATGAGATTGAAACGATATTTTCTAGCCCAATATTAGATTTAGTTCATCGGGCATCCTGTATTCATAGGCAATTTCACAATCCAAACGAAATCCAAATAAACCATCTCATTTCCATTAAAACTGGAGGATGCCAGGAAGATTGCAAATATTGCGCTCAATCGGCTCATTATAAGACTTTTGTGAAGCCGACTCCTTTGATGCCTTTAGAAGAAGTTATTTCCAAAGCAAAGAAGGCTAAAGATTTAGGCGCCACCCGCATCTGCTTGGGTGTTGCTCAAAGGGAAATGAAAAATGAAGTGCTATTTGAAAGAATTTTACAGATCGTTAAAGCGGTCAAAGCTCTTGGGCTAGAAGTTTGCTGCACAATGGGAATGCTTGATGAGGAGCAAGCGAAACGACTTGCTGAAGCAGGAACTTATGCCTATAGCCATAATCTTGATACCTCTAAAAACTTTTATCCCTCGATCATCACAACACGTAATTATGACGAAAGATTGAAGACGATAGACATCGTCAATCATTCAGGGATTCAAGTGTGCAGTGGAGGAATCCTAGGTTTAGGAGAAAACAGGGAAGATCGAATCGAGCTATTGCAAGAGCTTGCCAATATTAATCCTTATCCTGGATCAATTTCGATCAATCTTCTTTCAAAAGTCAAAGGAACTCCTCTCGAAAATAGTCCAGATCTTCCTCGGTGGGAAATCGTGAGAATGATAGCTACAGCTAGGATCATCATGCCAAAAGCCATGGTCCGTTTGAGCGCGGCTCGAGATACCTTGTCGATAGAAATTCAAGCGTTTTGCTTTTTAGCTGGTGCGAACTCCTTTTTTGTAGGGGAAAAGTTGCTCACAGTTTCCAATCCACTCTATGACCAAGATGTTGAGATGTTGCGTGAGCTAGGTTTAAAAATGAAGGTGGCGCAATGACACCCTTTATTCAACAAAAGCTGCAAAAACGGAGTAAGATTGGCAATCACCGCTCTCTTCTTTTGAAAGGTCCATTAATTGATTTTGCTTCAAACGACACATTTGGATTGTCACAACGGATTAAAGTGAATGCCAAAAGTTGGGGATCCACAGGATCACGATTAATCACAGGCAACTCGCGTGAAGCAGAACAGCTTGAAATAGTGCTTGCAAGCTATTATGGAAGCGAAGATGCTCTCCTATTTAACAGCGGCTATCTTGCAAACTTAGGACTTCAAAGCACGGTGGTGCATCGAAAAGATACGGTCTTATTTGATTCCCATGTCCATGCATCCACACGCGAGGGGATAAGGCTTGGTGGAGCTGAATCCTTTCATTATATTCACAATAACATCCCCGACCTTGAAAGGCTTTTAAGTCTAAAAAGAAATGGCAACGTTTTTGTTTGTGTGGAATCACTCTATTCTTGTGATGGTTCTATATGTCCCATTGAGGATATAACTTTTCTCTGTAAAAAGTACGGCGCTCATCTGATCGTTGATGAAGCGCATGCCATTGGGATCTATGGGAGAAAAGGCGAAGGATTTGTCTCAAAGAATGTCTTTGCTAAAGTGATTACATTCAGTAAAGCTTTTGGACTGTGTGGTGCGGCAATACTCTGTTCTTCGCAGCTAAAAGAGTATTTGGTTAATTTCTGTAGACCATTTATCTATACAACGGCATTGCCATACCCCATTCTAGAAGCAATTCAAAATGCGCAAACCCTTTTGCAAGCAATAGAGGACGAAAGGGAACAATTAGGAAAGTTAGTTCAATTTTTTATCCATGCATCAAAAAGGATCGAGGGAAGATTTTATTCTTCTAATACACATATTCAAGCTTTGAAAGTTTCTGGAAACCAGAATGCCAAAAACTTGTCAAAACTATTAGAGGAAGAAGGATTTGATGTTCGGCCTTTACTTTCTCCCACAGTGCCCTCAGGAGAGGAACGGCTTAGGATCTGCCTTCACACCTATAATACGGAAGAACAAATAACACGATTAATTAACCTTTTGGAGTACTTCTATGATCAAACCTCAAAATGTTGTGATTTCAGGCTGTGGAACAAATGTGGGTAAAACCATTGTTTCAGCAATATTTACTAAAGGGTGGAATGCGATCTATTGGAAACCTGTTCATTGTGGGTCAGATGAAAGTGACACTGGAACTATAAAAAAATTAGTTCCCCATTCAGAGAGTATCTCTGAGATCTATTCCTTTAAAGCCCATGGAGCAGCACATTACGCATCAAGGCTTGAAGGGATCAAGATCGATGAAAAAAAGTTAGATATTCCAAAAAGCGCAAAACTGCTTGTGATTGAGTCCAGTGGTGGGTTGATGCATCCTTTCAGGAAAGATTTGGTGCAAATAGATGTTATCTCTCGATGGAAGGTTCCTGCAATATTAGTTTCTCAACACTATCTAGGAAGCATAAATCATACGTTATTGACTATTGAGGCGATGAAGAAAAGAAATATTCCTATTTTAGGAATAGTTTTTAATGGAGAACCCTATCTCGATGCTGAAGAGGTCATTTTGGAGCATGGTGAGGCTCCGATGATAGGACGTTTATTGCCGGAGAAAGAGATGAATGCTGAAGCCATAGCAAAGTATGCCAAGCAGTGGGAATTAGATTTATAGTCTTGGCACGAAAATAAGGAAAAGATAATGAAAGAAGATCGGAAATATGCATGGCATCCATTCACACAGGTGAAAATTGCTCCAGAACCAGTGCATATTGTGAGAGGCTATGGAACATTATTATACGATGCCTATGGCCAATCCTACATTGATGTTAACTCATCTTGGTGGGTGAATTTGCATGGGCATTGTCATTCCTATATGAACGCAAAAATCAATGAGCAGCTCGAAAAATTGGAGCATGTCATCTTCACTGATTTTACCCATTCTCCCGCTATTGAACTTGCTGAAAGATTAATCAAGCTTAATCCTCATATGGGGAAAGTCTTTTTCACCGATAATGGTTCTACTGCAAACGAAGCAGCACTCAAAATAGCTTTTCAGTATTGGCACAACAAAGGTCTCTCGGACAAAAAAAGAAAGGTTATCTGTTTCAAAAATGGATATCATGGGGATACTATCGGAGCCATGTCCTCATCGGGGAAAACCGACTTCAATAAACCTTTTCGTCCTTATCTTTTTGAAAGTACTGCTATTGAACCTCCAATTCCTGGAAAAGAAGAGCTTTCCATTCAATCGATAAAAGAAGTTTTAGAACTTGGTGATGCTTCTTGCTTCATCTTCGAGCCTTTAGTTCAAGGAGTTGCAGGGATGAGAACCCATAATAAAAAGGCTTTGGAAACAATCTTAAGCCTTTGCAAAGAGCATGAAGTAATCACTATTGCGGACGAAATCATGACAGGTTTTGGTCGAACAGGGCCATTATTCGTATCAGATAATTTGGCTGTAAAACCAGATATTATGACTCTTTCAAAAGGGATAACCGGTGGTTATTTGCCACTAGGTGCAACTCTATGCAAGGAATGGATCTATGAAGCATTTGTTTCAGAAGATCGATCAAAGGCTTTTTTGCATGGGCATAGCTACTGTGCTAATCCCATAGCATGTTCTGCAGCATTGGCTAGTTTAGATTTATTAGAAAACGAACGATGTGCACAACAGCGGAAATTTATTGAAAATAACCATAAAACATTTCTAAAGCAGTTGAAAGGACATCCTTTTATCAAGCGAACTGAAGTTTTAGGAACCTTGTTTGCATTGGAGTATAACCCTCCCCATAGTGCAGGTTATTTTTCTTTTCTATCTGAAAGTATCAAACAATATTATTTTCGGAATGGGATCATTTGTAGGCCCTTGGGAAATGTCTTTTATCTTAATCCTCCTTACTGCATCACACAAAAGGAACTGGATCAAGTTTACAATACCATTGAAACAACGTTGGAAAATCCCTTATGGACTATGAAACTCTAAACGAAATTGTCGCATCCGATACTCTTCATGTACGATGGTTGAACACACTTTCCTATTTGGAAAATTGTGGCGCAAAAAAAATTGCAGCTTGCGAGCATCCCACTTTAGTTAAAAAAGAGATGTTAAAACATGCTTACGAGGAGTTTAGGCATGCTTTTTATCTGAAGCAACAAATGAAAAAGATTAAAGGGGAATTTTTAGAGGATTACCGAACAATACTTGGAGGTATGTTCACGAAAAATTATTTAAATCGTCTTGAAATAGAGGTATGCCGGCTGCTAAAAAATAAATTTGGGTGGAACAAAGAGAGAATTAGCGAAAAAGCCTATGTATGCGTCACTTATGCTATTGAAGTCAGGGCGTCTATATTGTACCCGTTGTATCAGAAAATTTTAAAGGAGCAGGGATCAGCAGTTTCTGTAAAAATGCTTATTTTGGAAGAGGACCAACATCTTGCTGAAATGGAAAAGGAATTAAATAACCTGAAGGGTTGTGAATGTTTAAAAGAATTGCTTTGTACTACTGAGAATAAACTCTATCAAAGATGGGTGGCCTGCTGCTTTAGTCAATATTAAACTTATAAAGTATTGAGGGTGAAAGGATTATTCCTTTGAATTTTAATTTATTTTCAGATATTATATTTTAAAATTTTATTAGGAAATATATGTCAGTAGAACCATCTTCTGGATCCACAATCGCACCTACCCCAGTTCCCTTACCTTCCTTTGCCATTTCTAGTGGATCTTTGAGTGGATTCCAGGCATTGCAAAATTTAGACTCTAGTCTATCTGAAACTGAAAAAGCAGAAAGATTAGAATTTCTGAAAAGAGATCGGGAACGGATCCAAAAAATTGTCGCTGATAAATTAGCGAGAAGACAGGCAGAAGGGACAGAATCTCAAATGAGCACATCTATGATGATGACGAGCTCTTTTATGCTTGACCGTTCTGTGCAAGAACCTCCCGCTCCAATCCCGCCTCCCCGATCACAAACTCCACCCCCTGTTTTAAGGGCTTCTTCAGCAGTTAGATCGACTCCACCATTACCTCCATCTCCTGCACCTCAACCTGAGGTAAGAGTGAGTATAGGCCCATTGCCTGCTCAAGCAGATTCTGCAGCTCTAAGAAGAGTTCATTCTAGAGCGTCTTCGTTAGGCGATGCTAATACGATGAGAGTAGGGTTGAGAATCATGTCTCCAATGGGTGATGATCCCTTAGATCTTGGAATTAGAATTAATTTAGTTAGAGTTGGTAGAGTGTTAAAGCCCTTTGGTTTTGCAGGGGGAGTCTTAGGTGCAGGCTATTTCATTTTTGCAACTGAAACTAACAGATTGGGCACCCATCCATGGTATACTTTTTTGAGTGTTGTATTATGTGTTACTGCAGTATTTTTGATTGTTATTACTCAGCCTCAAGAGCAAATACGGCGTCAGCCTGAACTTCCTGTGTAGTGTACTCGAAGCTCGTCCATGCCCTCCTTGAAATTAACCACGGAGTGCTCGGAGGACATGGAGAAAAATACAAAAATTATGGATGCCGCTAAAATCGTTTGGATTTTCCTGTTCCTTTTTCTCCATGCTCTCCGTATACTCCGTGGTTAATTATAGACGTAGCGGAAATAGCTTTAAAATTAACCAAACGTGAGAGTGCCCATGGATTGGCCCATGAGGCAGCGGATTTCTTTACCGGATTGGGTTGCAGCGATAAGGTCTTCGTCGAATTTGATTCTGCCAGGCTCAAACAATAGTATTAGACAGGATCCTCCAAAAGAGAAGTAACCTTTTTCAGAGCCTTTGTCTTGTGAAACACCTGGTTTATAGGTTTGATGGATTGAACCTACAAAAGTTGCACCCACATCCAAATACAAAATCTCGCCAAAATCGTCGCTTTTATACCTACAGAGAGTGCGTTTGTTCTCAGCAAAAATATTGTAATTGTATGCAATTGCATTGGGATTTACAGAAAACAAATAACCGTTGATCAGCTCAGAAGGGCTTGGAACTCCAGAGCAAGGAAAATGATAACGGTGATAATCAGATGGACATAATCTTGCTATAGCCATGCTGCCATTGGCATATTTTTCAGCTAGCTTCTTATTTTGTAAAAGTTTTTCAAGGGTAAATTTCTTTCCTTTTACAATAAATCCATCTGCTTTTGAGAGATCTTGATAGAACCAATATCTAGCATCGGCTGGTATTACAGCAACATTGCTACGACCATCGAGGGGTCTTGCTTGTGTTTTCAGCATCCTTGTAAAAAAATCATTAAATGATCGGAAGGACGTTGCTCTTCTCAAAAACTCGCTATCATTGATGTGATATTTTTCTATAAAAGGGATAATTTTTCGTTTTGTCCAGGGCTGAGCTTGCCACCATCCATAAATTTTCGAAAAAAGGGATACCCTGCAAACAAGCTCCATGATAGGGCGTCCGAGCAATTTGCTCAGAAGCGATTTTCCATAAAGAAAATTGATACCGCTGCCGCCGTAGACTTCTTCTGTGCATTCCTTTTTAGTAATGCGGTCAATATAAATTATCGGTTTCAAGGTTTGGGTATTCCCCGCTTTTGACCAATTTGCGCAAACAATGTCAATTCAGCCATAAAATCTTTGGAGAAGGATTGGACTAAGTTTGCAGCTTTTATTTCTTCTAACGCTATGGTAGCAGAACGAGCGGTTTTTAATAGAAGCTCCTTGTTATCGGGATCTGCAAGATATTGAGTTTGAAGATCTAAGTAAGCTTTAATTGTACCTTTAAGTGCAATCTGGTTTTTTAAATTCTGTTGAGTAATGTTGATTAATGCATCGAGCTGACCTAATTCATCTCCTGCAAAAAGTGTACTAGAGATTAAAAGTATCCCCACAAAAGTTTTGAGTCTATTTTTCATAATTATTCCAATGCTAAAGCTGTTTCTTCCCCTTCGGACCTCGCGACCAATACCGAGCAGCAGCTATTGCTGAAAACGTTGGTCACAGTACGCAACATATCTAACAACCTTTCCACAGTAATTAAAAGTCCAATTCCCTCAGTAGGTAGCCCCATTGTGCTTAGGATGACAACAATGGCAATTAAGCTTGCTGAAGGTATGCCGGCAATACCGATTGAGGTAAGAAAAGATAAAGCGACAATCAGGATTTGCGATGTTAAGGGAAGAGCAATACCATATACCTGTGCAATAAAAAACACTGCCATACATTCATAGAGGGCTGTTCCTGCCATATTGAAAGAGGTTCCCAAGGGTAATGTGAAGCTGCAAATCCTGTTGGAAACTCCTGCACGTTTTTCCATGCATTCAAAAGTGACAGGGAGGGATGCAGCGGAGGAACTAGTGGAAAATGCGGTAAACAACGCAGGGATCATTGCTTTAAAGTGATGCAAAGGATTGATCCCTGCAATTCCCTTAAGCAAAATAGGTAAAATAACACAGATGTAAAGCAAAAGCCCTACAACGACCGCAAGGAAAAAATAGGCAAGGGAGGTTAGAGTTTCTAGTCCTGTTGATGCGGCCACTTTTGCAACCAAGGCGAAGACTCCGATAGGTAACAGCTTCATCACTGCTTGAGTGATTTTCATCATTGTTTGCAGGACACCTTGCCAGAAATGGTAAAGTGTTGAGCTTGCTTGGGATTCTATCCTGGTCATGAAGAATCCAAAGAGAAGGCTGAAAAGGATTAATCCTAACATCTGTCCTTTTGCGGCTGCACCAATGATATTGGGAGGAATGATCTGCAGAAAGATTTTTTCGATTTTAGCAAAAGCTGTTTCACTGGCCTGCTGGTCAAGCGCCTGAACTAATTCTGTATTTGTAATAGGTGCAACTCCAGTCAAATTGGAACCGGGCGCCATCCAAATGCTAACTCCCCAACCGACCAAAACAGCCAGAAAAGTTGTCGTTAAAAAATAGCCGAAAGCTTTGGCACCTAAGGATCCAAAAGCCTTTTCAGTCCCAATTTTGGCAGTTCCGGTGATAATCGATGCAGTGACCAAAGGGACAACGACAAGGGTTAAGGCATTAAGGAACAATTGCCCAACGAGACTAAAAATCTGATAAAAAGTGACCCCAAAAATTCCAGTATCCATCCCTGTCAGCCATCCGGCTACAACCGCTAAGATCATGGCAATTGAGACTTTGATTAAAGTACCATTTTGCATAGTGTACCTATAAGTTACCGGTTCACTATAACACCTCTAGCAATTAAAATAAATTAAGAGGATGCTTAGAAATAAATAACCCTGGGTCCAAAGGTGTTTTCATCACTATTTTTCTTAATCATTGCAGTTCTTTTGATTAATCTAGCTCCTGAGATCCGGCAAAAACTTTTAATCTCAGATCCAGCAGAAGCTTTTATCTTTGGAGTAGTATTCTATTTTTTAACTTTAGCGGTTATCTATGCACAAAATAAAATTTTTAATAGACGTAGAAATAGATCGTTTTGGTTAATTATAGCTAATATTGAGTTGATACTCTTTTTTATCTTCTATTATTTCTTTTTGGGTAGTGACCGTATTTTTGGGAACTGGGAAACTCCCGATTCGTTATTCGCCTTGACGCTCTATTTTGGAGGCCTTGCGTTTTTTTATTACACCTTTACAAAAGAGCACAAGCTATTGAAACGGTCTGAGACGTTTAGGCAGATAAAAATATTGATCCCTTTTACAATTCCCTTTGTCGCTATTGTCTTTTTGCTCGATGGGCTGAAGTTTGCCCCTGGAACATTGAGCGAAACATATCTATTTTTTGCAAGCATCACAGTCATTTTGACAATGCTTCTTTTTCTTCCGACCTTGATCTGTCAGACTTGGGGTTGTATGGAGATGCATGACCAAGAGACAAGGTGCCGCCTGGAAGGTATCTGCAGAAAAGCAGGTTTTAAACATGGAGGGATTAAGGAATGGACAGTGATGAATAACTCTCCTACAGCTGCGATCATTGGAATTCTACCTAGATTTCGTTATGTGTTGTTTTCAAGATACTTATTACATGCATTGCCCTCTCACGCTATAGATGCCATATTGGCTCACGAAATTGGTCATAGCCAAAGAAGGCATCTATTGATCTATCCTTTGATTATTTTAGGAATGTTAACGGCAGCCCTTTTAACTGGAATGGGTTTTGAATGGCTGCTTAAAGATTGGCATCATCCTTATTACAAACCGGTGATTCTATTTTTGATTTATGCTTTAGCATTGGGAATCTATTTTAGACTTGTTTTTGGATTTTTCTCACGTCAGTTTGAAAGACAAGCCGACCTTCATGTTGCGAAACTCGGTTTGCCCATTGAGGATATGATCACAGCTTTGGATGAGGTCGGTGTGAATTCAGGAAACACCCATGATGCTCCAAGTTGGCACCATTATAGTATTGCTCAAAGGATCAATTTTCTGAAAAGGTGCATTTCAGATCCATCCTTAATCGAAAGGCATCATCGCAACGTCAAAATATGGGTTGGAATCTATCTTATTTTTCTTGTTCTTGCAATTGGAGCACTCTTTTATTACTCTTAACGACATAAAAAAACTTTTAAAGGAAATCTATGTTAACAGCTGCTGAAATTGGTAAAACTTTTCAAAAAGACAAGGAGAAGGCTTTTAAGGAATTTTTCGAATTTCTATCCATTCCTAGCATAAGTTCAGAGCCTGAATACAAAAAAGAGATCGTAAAAGGGGCTCTTTGGGTCAAAAACTATTTGGATGAATTAGGTTTCGAAACTGAGTTTTGGGAAACATCTAACCATCCTGTTATTTTTGGTTCATGGATGAAAGCTGGTGCAGATCAACCCACTTTGCTTATTTATAATCACTACGATGTTCAGCCTGTTGACCCTTTGGAATTGTGGGAGACACCTCCTTTTGAGCCTACTGTGAGAAATGGTGAAGTGTATGCAAGGGGGGCACAAGATAATAAAGGTCAATGTTTCTATGTATTGCAGGCTCTAAAAACACTTTTAAAGAGCACGGGGAAATTGCCCATCAACGTGAAATTTGTGATTGAAGGGGAAGAAGAATGTGGAAGCTTGGGTTTGGAGTCGATTTTAAAAACAAAGCAAAAAGAATTAAAGGCAGATTATCTCGCAATTGTTGACCTTGGAATTCCAAGCTTAAGTGAGCCGACGTTAACTTTAGGGATTAGAGGAATAGTAACGTTTGATGTCACTGCAACCGGTTCAAATACCGATCTACACTCGGGTTTTCACGGAGGTATAGCTTTTAATCCTATTCACGCTTTAATTGAGCTATTAGGAAAATTGCGCGACCAAAATGGAAAAATTTTAATTCCCCACTATTACGATGATGTACAAGAGCTCAGCAAAGAGGATAGAAATGATCTTGCGCTTGAATTTGATGAAGAAAAATATCTCACAGATTTTGGAGCAAAAGCAAACGGTGGTGAGAGAAGTTATTCTCCTTATGAAAGGGCTTGGATTAGACCGACCATTGAAATCAATGGGATCTGGGGTGGATATACTGGACAAGGCTTTAAAACAGTCATTCCTGCAAAAGCCCATGCAAAAGTATCCTGTAGGCTTGTGCCGGATCAAGATCCTCAAAAAGTAAGAAAAATGTTAATAGATTTCCTGAAATCCAATGCACCCGAGGGAATTGAAATTGATGTAATGCCTCACCAAGGTGGTGGGCCAGCTGTGAAAATCAAGCCATCATCTAAGCTTGTTCAAGCCTTCGCGAAAGCTTACTCTGATGTTTTTGGAAAGCCTTGTAAGTTTATATATGGTGGAGGGTCTATTCCCATTGTGGAAGAATTATCAAAAAGTAGTGGTGCTGAAGTGGTCATGCTCGGTTTAGGTCTTGCAAGTGATAAGATCCATGCACCTAATGAACATTTTGGACTGAAACGGATTGAAATGGGAGTGCCAATCATTGCTTGTGCACTTCAAAATCTAAGAAAGTAAAAGACGTGAAAATTAACCACGGAGCACGCGCTCTGTGGTTAATATTGATAGGCCTCAAAAGATTTCCAGAGGCTTATATACTATCTTGAGCTTGCAATAGCACCAGCAGTGAATAATGCAGCGCCTACACCACCAATACCAAGTAACGAAGCTCCTGCAACCATCACACCGCGTTGATGAATTGTGACCATGCTATACAAAACGTTTCCACCTGGGCCAGCAGTTGGCACCAAAGCTTTTACACCCACAGCGTATCTTAGCAATAGAGCAACACCAATGAGGGCAATGGCGCCACTAAAAAAAGCTAAAGCAACACAACCTGGATTTGGTTGTCCGCCTTTAACGCTTAAATTAACAACTGGTTTTCTTAATGAGTTTAATGAGCTATTTTTTTTTGCAACTGAAGACTCTGGAAATGCATCTTGAGTTGTTGGGTTGATTAATTTTACGTTTCCTACTTCGCCTGCCATATTAACACTCCTAGTTGATGTTTATTAAAATGGTGGCTGATTTATAGCATGTTAGATGGAAAGAAACAACACTTTATATGATTGCCTAGGAAATGGACCGAATGGAAATCTTCAATAAAAAAGGCTTCAAGTTCCTTGAAGCCTTTTTTAGTTCTAAATTTAAAACTATTATCTTTTGGAAGCGATCAAACAGCCGCATCCACCTGTTACAATTGACATACCGCCGCCAATACCTAATAAAGCAGCGCCAGCGATTTTTAAGGAAGGATTGTGAATTAAAACTGTAGTCACTCCAAATCTTCCATCCATACCCATTGTTACGATTTCAGCTCTTTGGACTGCATATCTAATCAATAAAGAAGCTCCAATAAGAGCAATTGTTAAGAATACCGCCATCGTACCAAAACAGCAACCAGCTCCATTAGAATTTCCTTTACGAGGCATATTAACAACTTTTCTTGCGCTCAAATTTCCTTTTTGATTTGCAGAAACGTCTGTTCCTTGTAAAGCACTTGCTGAAGTTACTGAACTTAGTTTATTTATATTCTCCATGAAAAACCTCATTTATTTTTATGATTTTCAAAAGTTGCAACAATCATATCAAAAATAGTAAATTAATTAAACTAAATAAATATTTATTATAATTTTTAATATCGATGTAAGGTGGCTTTCCTGAAATGATCGCGTCCAATTGAAAAAAAAGACTTGCTAAAGTTACTGTCTCCTAATTGCAGCAAATTTTCCAGTGAGATAAACTTGAGGCTTAGTCGAGGAAGGGGGTATCCTATGTCTATGCTTCAGCTATTATCAAAATTCATTTCTGTAAGTTCGATGACAATTCTTTGCTTCAGTGGAATTCCTAACGATGTATTTGGAGCATCAACAGCTTTGGAACTCCAAAAGGATTTCACCTTTGTTGCAAAGCAAGCTACCCCTGCAGTGGTCTCAATTCAAGTGAAAACAACGAAGAAAAACGGCTTTTCCTTTAGGCAGGGAGATACCTATGAATTTAATTCCCCTTATGAATTTTTCGGAGACGATTTTCTGGAACGCTTTTTTGGTGGGCAACAAAAGCAGCTCAATCAAAAGCCTGTTGTAGGACAAGGATCCGGGTTTCTCATCTCTGAAGACGGCTATATTGTTACTAACAATCACGTTGTACAAGACACTTCTGAAATCCATGTTGTTTTAAATGACGGAAGAGAGTTTCCAGGAAAAGTGATTGGAAAAGATTCCAGCACTGATGTAGCTTTGATCAAAATTGATGCAAAAGGCCTTCCTTATCTAACTTTAGGGGATTCCAGCAACCTTGAAGTTGGACAATGGGTGATTGCTATCGGTAATCCGTTTGGACTTCAAGCTTCTCTGACAGTAGGAGTAGTAAGCGCAAAAGGAAGAAATAACCTCGACATCGCCAGGATTGAGGATTTTATTCAGACCGATGCAGCGATCAATCAAGGAAACTCTGGAGGGCCCTTGATCGACTTAAGCGGCAAGGTTATTGGGATGAATACAGCCATCGCTAGTAATAGTGGAGGCTATATGGGGATTGGTTTTGCTATTCCTAGCAACATTGCAAAAAACATCGTGGATCAGTTGTTAGCTACTGGTTCTGTGTCTAGAGGATATTTAGGAGTTTCATTGCAAAAAGTAGATGCTGATATCGCTCATGCTTTTGAACTTTCAAAGCCAGAGGGTGCTCTAATAGCTGATATTATGAGAGGATCTCCTGCTGAAAAGTATGGCTTAAAGCAAGGAGATATTATTTTGAAGTACAACAATCAGCCCGTAGAAAATATCTCATCTTTCCGCAATTCCATTGCTCTAATGCAGCCGGGAACAAAATTGAACTTAGCGATCTTAAGGGACAAAAAGGCAATTGAAATGCCGATAGAAGTTGGTCTTTTCAGAGAAAACGATAGTGTTATTGCTACAGCTAACAATGTTTTGGGACTTGAAGTTACAAATGTAACCCCTGAAGTTGCCCAAAATCTAGGCCTTCAGGAGACAAAAGGAGTCGTAATAACCAAGGTAGATCCTAATGGCGCTGGTGCTTTGGGAGGACTCAAAAAAGGTGGCTTAATAATCTCCATCAATAAGCAGCCTGTTAATTCTATCGAGGAATTCAATAAGCTTATTAGTACTACAGAAACTAACCGTCCTATTTTACTCTTGGTCAAGCAAAACGATGGGATGCGTTTTATCTCTATTAAGAAAGGATAAAGATTAGACATTGTTTATGTAATATTTTATTGATTTTAAATAAATATAGTTATATAATATTTCTATTAATTTATTAATAATTTAAATAGAGATATTATATGAGTTCTTTGAGCCCAAATCAAAGTTATAGTGCAGAAAGCCTTTCATCTCAGCCCTATTCACCTACTAGTTTTAACGATCCTTCCTCATTCGAATATAATTCAGTTGATGAAACCACTGAAACTGTAAAAGAATTGCGCAGCAGATCCCTTAAAGAAAAAGACAGTTGGCAGTTATTAGCCTCTTTAAAAAGCGATAAAGCCCTGCAATCAAAAATTAAGAAATGTAAAAACGGAAAATTTGCAAAGTACACTCCTGTATTACCACCAAATACAAATAAGATCGGCAAATGTTTTAGATGTGCAATAACGAAATCTGTGCACTGGCGTCTTGAAGGTACACACTGTAACGCTTGTGGTCTAAAATTAAAAAGTTATAAACAATATAAGTAATTGATTTTAAGTAATTAAAAATAAATTCTAGGAGACCCTTATGTCAATTGATCCCACTGGAAAAGGAACAGCGTATTCGACAAGCTTACCACCTGCTGCACCTAGTGCACCTAAGGTAAAAATGCAAAGTCAGGCAAGATTTGTGCATCAAACCGCAGGTTTAAGAAGTAGTGGTGGAAGTGATGAAATAAAAAGACTAGATATCGCTAATACGATGACATTGGAAACTGCCGCAAGAAGAGGGAAAGATACAGAGCAAGCATTGTCAACTGCTATTAGAAGAAAAACAAATAGAGCAATGGGTATCGTGGAAAAGGTAGGAGACGTTTGGCAAAATTGGAATTGTCAATTTTGTAATACAAACGAAACTCCGGAGTTACGAAGAGGTCCCAATGGTTCTAGAACTTTGTGTAACCGTTGTGGGTTAAGATGGGGCAAACAAGAAAAATCTAAATCAGAAGCAGCTAGCAAAGCTATGCAAAATGTTGCAGCGGCAGCTCCAGCACCGGTCCAAGCTATGAAACCTGCGGCAGCAGGACCATCAGAAGCTGGTGCGATGACTAGAACTCGAAGAGCTTCGATAGACGCCGGAACAGGAGATACTTTCACTGGAGTTTCTCGTGCGCCTCAAGCCTTACCAGGCATCCATCATGTAATGAACTTTAATGTAGTCCCTGCAGCACCTGTAGCATTTGTTATGCCACAAATTCATGTGATGAATCCTGGCGCTCTCCCACCCATGGAACCCTTTGCTGGGCCGATGACACGCTTAAAAAGAAAACATTCCATGGATAAAGGTCAGGGTGATCCATTAATGCAAAAACCTGCAGCAGCATTTGCACGGTCAGAAACAAGAGATGAAAAGAAGGCAAGAGCTGATAAAGAATCTGAATTACAATATTTTGAAAGAAGGGTAGCACAACTTCAAAAAGAGCTAGAAGCAGAAAAAGCTAGCGGTGGCGCCGTATTTAGGGCTCCAGCTCCAAAACCAAAGGCTCCAGCACAACCCGCAGCAGTGAAAGGTCCTACACCTGCGGTTCCAAAAGCTTCGGAAAAACCTGTACCAAAAATGGATGTTAACTTCTTGTTAAACAACTAAGGCTTTTTTTGACCAGAATCTTTAAGTCCTAAACCTGATTAACCACGGAGTGCACGGAGGACACGGAGGAAGACGAAAAAGCACAAGGCAATTTAAAAAGATATGGAGGATAAAAAAATGGGTTAAATAATAAGCTTATTATTTAACCCATTTTTTTATCTTCTACATTCTGTTAAATTGTCTGTTTTGTCTTCCTCCGTGTTCTCCGTGCGCACCTGGTTAATTTTACTTGTACCCTATAAAAAGTAGCCCTTCCAATTTCCGGTTGCCTGTTCTAACTTGACTCTTAGTAGTGCTCCTATTATTACAGGAGTATGAGCTTAATTTTAATTACTACACGAAATCATCAACAAAAAGCCTTTTGGGAACACCGGCTTCAACAGTCATTTCCCGACATGCAGTTTGCTGTTTTGGTAGAAGATTGGCCTGGAGGAGCAGGTAATGGTCTAGGGACGTTATATGCTTTTCAGCAAGCTTTCGAAGCATTCAATGAAGATCTTTTTGAGCTACTAAAGAAAGGGACTTCCATAGCCCTTTACCACTGTGCCGGTGAAGGTCAAAGGCTCTATCCTATTTCTGCAAGCGAACACAACAATAAAGCAGCCCTAAAACTGCCTGGCGTTATCACATGTGAGAAAAAAGAAACTCCCATTACTCTATTGGAAGCTATTCTTAAACAAACTGAGTCATTTGTAAGTGCAAATCCAGGTAGACTTTCTGTTTTTTGGGGGGATCAGCTGTTCTTTCCTACTGCAAAACCCAATCATCATGTGCATGCTGGAGTGGATATTTATGTGAAGCCCATAAAATTTCCAACTAAACATGAATGGGAAAGCCAGCATTTAGATCGATATGGAATTGTACTACTTGGAATGGAAGGACAAGGCACTTTACTAGAAAAACCCCATTACGAAGAAATAACACATTTAGTTGTACATGGCGCAGTGAACACTGCAAAAGGTGTCAATCTAAGTTTGGGCAGTTTTTCTATGTCACCTGAACTATTAAAAGGACTGACAACGAAATTTGAACACGAGCTCTCTCAAAAGAAAGGCAAGTTGGATACAGATCCCCATTTTTGGATGCCTTTAACACTTTCTTTAGAGTTGTATGTAAAACTGATGACTGCGAAAGGTGACAACCCTTCTCATGTTGAAAAACATTGGCACAAAATGCAGGACCTAAAGACTCAAAATACTTTAGGAATCATTGATCTTGGAGCAGATTGTTCGTGGTGGGATTTTGGATCGATCCAAATCTATGTGAATAATCTTTTAAAAATGTTGGATTCATCCGAAGAATCACAAAGGATAAGAAAATTCTTACACATGCCTTCAAGTGGTATTTTGAACAGCCATATAAAAAAAAGCAAGATCGTCAACAGTATAGTTGTAGATACGGAAGCAGATGAGTTAAACGTTCAAAACTCTGTGATCATAGGAACCCATCTTGAAAAACTGCAATGCAAGAACTGTTTGTACTACAATGTCCATGAAAAGGGTGAAATTAAAGGCTCAGAAGGGATTGTAAGATCAGATGTATCAGGGAAAACATATACTGCCCCAATACAGTCCGATCCTAAAAAGAACTGGAATGTTGTCCTGCCAGGCAATCCCATGTCATGGAAAGACCTGCATCAACATATAGAGCACAGACCGTGAGAAAAAAATGGACGGACACAGTGGACACAATGGACGAAGTGGACACAGTGGACGAAGTGGACATGAATGGAACGGATAATTTACACATTGTACTAAGCACTTGGCTGTTCATGTCCACTGTGTCCACTTCGTCCATTTTGTCCACTTCGTCCACTGTGTGTCCATTTCTTTCTCCGTGGCTCTGTGCACTCCGTGGTTGATTCAGGGATTAGCCTTCCAGATTATTCAATGCATGCTTCAGACTATCAATAGGGGTAGACTCGGTAACGTGAATAGGACTTCCAAAATGGACTTGGATTGTTGAAAATGGTTTGGGAAGCAACAACCCATCCCATGTAGGCATTTTCCAAAAGCGGCTTGCTGACCATGAGAATGGGATAATTGGAGCCCCTGTTTCTTGAGCTGCAAATAATACTCCCGGTTTCACTTCATTCGGAGGCCCTTTTGGACCATCAGGGGTTATCATGATGATATCTTTCGTATTCTTAAGATGATTTACCATAGCCTTTAGGGCTCCGTCGCGTCGGTTGTGAGGGACCCGAATAGTTCGACCAGCATCGTAGCTTTCTGTAAATGCTGCGACGATTTCACCGTCGCGGCTTTTGCTTACAAAGGCAACATATGTGAACTGTTCTGCATATGTTTCTAGTACTTGGGCGACAGCGGTCAATCGGTTGTGCCAAAGCATCAAAATGCAGGACCTTTTTTCGGCACAATCTTTAAAAGATTCAAGACCAGAGACTTTTAATCTACAAGTTTTGAATAAAAGTTTAAAAAACCATTTCAGCATGTAGGCTAAAGTCAAGGGAATAAACTTCCTTCGAATATTTCTGCGATACCATTCTTTCATGGTTTCGCCTCAAGGATTTTTTCTGCTGCTACTGTGCTGGAATTAGAAGTTTTCAAAAGCTCTTTGACATCATTGCAAAAACGAATGCAATCTCTTCTCGCTTGTCCTTCATTATGCAAGTTTAGAAGTTGTCGAGAAATTTCCTCAGGCTCACATCCTTGTGAAATCAACTCAGGGAATACCTGCATATCTTTCAAGATATTGACAATGCAATAATAAGGAAGGTTGAGCCCTAAAAGATATTTAGCAAAAAAGCGATTTGCCTTAGTCAAATGGTAAATAACAACTGTGGGGCAGCAATGCAAGGCAAGTTCTAAAGTAATAGTTCCAGATTTTGCAATTGCTGATCTGCTATCGCGCATTAACTCGTAATTGAATTGACCTGGTACATAAATGATGTCCAAGGTCATCGCATCGGGTGTCGCACGAATGATGGAATTGATAAGCTCACGATGTTCAGGCTGTGCTGTCGAAATGGCAAATTGGATTCCACGCAACTCTTCCCGCAACAGCAGTGCGGCTTGAAGTTGTATGGGAAGGTTGCGAATAATCTCACCTTCGCGACTTCCTGGAAAAAGAGCTATCAACTTTGAAGTATCCTGAATCCCTAAATTAAAATACCAATCATCGCGGTATTTATGGGCTGCAATAGCATCCACAAGAGGATGTCCTATATATTTTACAGATAGATTGGTATGAGAAAAATAAGGGGGTTCGAAGGGGTAGACGGTAAGAAGTAAATCTAAGTTTGATGCCATGACGTCAATTCTTTTATGCCCCCAAGCCCAGACTGAAGGGCAAATATATTGAACGATTTTCCCCCTGTAACCTTTTTTCCGAAGTGCTTTTGCCAAGCGCAAATTAAATCCCGGATAGTCAATTAAAACAACTGTATGTGGTTTCCTTTTGAGTATATCATCGCGCACTTTGTGAAAATTTTTCCAAAGTTTAGGAAAAGATTTGAGAACATCTGTGAAGCCCATGACTTGGAATTCTTCCATTTTAAGCAATGGTTGCAGTCCTGCTTTTCTCATTCGAGGCCCACCCACTCCTGTAAGCCTAAAACTTGGATGTATTGAACGAATCGCATCAATCAATTTTCCGCCGTGGATGTCTCCGCTTTGTTCGCCTGCGAAAAGGAAGATATCAGGGCGGGTTGTCTCGGCATTAGTCATGTTGCACCTTTCCTGTATTTCTATATATTAGCATTAGATTTCTAGCGTACGGAATCGTTCCGAAAGCAGGGCCAATGAGATTGACCATGTCTCCCATTTTTAAAAAGTAGAGGATGCTAAGAACGCCTCCGATCAAGCTAAGCCACCAAAACATAGGATTTAAAATACTTTCCCTCTTTCTTTCCGCATTGATCCATTGGATCCAAAATCTTGAGGAAAAGAGGATGATTCCTAATGTTCCCAAAACATGCCAAAACGGGCTCATTTCTACGGGATGTTGCCAAAATGAGTTTGGCACTCTAAACCACGTACCATCTGGTGCAGTGTATTTGAACAAATCGTATACAAAGAGAAGTGCTACAAGCATGATTCCAACAGTGAGTTGGAAACTCCATTGCTTTGAAGGCTTTTCCATCAAATTGAGGTTTCTCCATGCAATCACAAGATTGCAGGCGCTAACAACGCAGACATTGAATTGAAGTTGAATCCAGGTATGAAGACAAAGCAGTAGGTTTCCTAAAATTGAAATTTGCCAGAATGCTCTGGGTACAACGCTTTTTCCAGCTTTTTCGCTTTTTATCCATTGTAGCAAGAAACGAGCTGTGAATGCTACACTGGACAGGTATCCCAATGCGTAAAGGCTATACCTAAGCGATTCGTCCATTAGATTTCCTGCTCGACTTTATATTTTAAATGTCTTTTACGCATCCAACTTACCGCAAACATATCTGAGATTGTATTGAAAGAGCGATTGAAAATGTTGTATTTTGTCTTCCCCTTTGTTCTTTCGCGATGATTGACTGGAACGGACTTTATTTCGAATCCTTCGATAAGGAAAAGCGCGGGCAAAAATCTGTGCATACCATGGTACATTTTAATCTTATCAAAACATGAACGACGATAGAGTTTAAGTGAGCAGCCCGTATCTGGAATCCCATCTCCAACAAATCTACTGCGGATTTTGTTAGCAAAGTAAGAAATGATCTTTTTATTCCAAGAATCCTTCCGTTTGATTCTTTGTCCGCACACTAAATCCGCGTTACCCACCATGGCTAGGAGCTTTGGAATATCGTGTGGATCATTTTGTCTATCACCGTCCATAGTGATAATAAAGTTTCCTTTGGCAGTACGAAAGCCAGCGTCGAAGGCGCTTGACTGTCCAAAATTACCCTTAAACTTAATGATGCGAAGGTAAGCTTTTTGTTTTTTTAGGTTTTGCAAAATTTCAAATGTACGGTCTTGGGAGCCATCATCGATGCAGATCAACTCCCAAGGTTTACTCAAGCTTTCCATCACAGGTTCAAGCTCATGGATTAAATCTGATATATTTTCCTCTTCATTTTTCAGAGGAATGACAACAGAGTATTCGACCGCCATATTAATCCTTTAATTTCCAAAGTGATTTTATCCATTCTGTCCCTAGATCGAAGATCTCAGGAGGAGTTCCATGTCCTTTATGCCCTATGGAGGGGTATAAGATAAGTTCTGCTGAAGGTGAGCGAATACCTTGTTCATAAGCATAGTTTGACAAAGCTTCAATGAATTCAAATGCTGAACGTGTTTTCACACGCACGTCTCTATTTCCGATATAGAAACGAAGTGGATGTCGGATCAATTGTGGAATAAGGTGTATCAATTCATAAGGTTCAGTGTGATCAAAGTTTTGTATTTTATGAAATGAATCCAATTTTCGAAGATCTGTCAAAGGTGAATATCCTAATAAAGCGCCCACTTTTGGCTCTCTTGCAGCAATTTGGGCTGCTATAAAACCGCCGCGTGAGAGTCCTCCAACTGCAAAACGTTCTTCATCAATACACCCTTCTCGTATGAGAATTTTGATCATTTGCAAAGTTCGTTCGATAAACGAGGCCATAAATTCAGAACTGTTCTCAAATGATTCCGCCCATTGATGCATTGCATTGACAGGGTCGTAGCCTTCTTCATGAAAAGGGAGGGTGACCGAGAAAACTCTGACATTTTCGTCTTTGAAATTAGCTGCAGGTCGATTGATGGGTTCTAAGGATAAACTTTCTTCTCCCGATAGAGCAAAATAGAAAAATGTTGGTAAAGCACCTGCGTTTATACTAGGTCCTTGATGATAAACTTCCATTTCGGGACCCAAGGTCCAGATGTCAACACCCTTGTTTGATCGCGAAGTCTTAATGTTCATCTTCGGCCTGCTCATTATTATTTTGAGAATTTTGAGGAGGCTTGTGGTGGTGGTGCATGTGGCGATATTTTTCTCCGGTCGTGAACTGCTTGTAGAGCTCTTTCCAAGAATTATATTCTTGCATCAATGCAGGTTCCACTTGTCCGCGGATTTTAAGAAAACGGAGGGCGAGAGGAAATTCTTTGTTGCGGAAAAGACGTGGAGGATGATGTTTGCGTCCTGCAACAGGGGTCAATCGATACTGCATGGACATAATAAAACCCATCACTGAGCTAATCCTTTTGGGGAAATGGGAGAAAGAGGAGGTGACAATCCCTTGAATGACAGAATTGGCCAACATCATGATCTCACCGAAATGGGGCACAAGTTTTTTGTTGAAAAACTGTCGACGAAGTTCTTCTTCCAAAATAGGATAGATTAAACAAGAGGAAAGGATTGCTCTGTCCATAGGTGTGCGATAATAGTTCCTATGCAGATTGTCAGCACCCTCTAAATATTGGTAAACTTTGTCTCCGTGAGGACCCTGTAAAAATAAAACCAACAAGGGGAAAAGCTGTTCAAGCAGTTCATTCTTCATCATGAGCTTGAAAAAGGGCGAGGAGTAACCTGACTCCAGCATTCTAAAAATCTCTTCCAAAATGCGCGCAGGAGAACTTTTTACTAACTCTTCTTTACAAATTTCCATTGCTCTTTGCGCTTTTGGATCCACTGAGAATCCTAACCTTGCCTGAAATTTTACAAGACGGATCATTCTCACAGGATCTTGCTTAAACCGGGTAAGGGGATCTCCTATTGTTCTTAAGAGTCCTGCATGGATATCTTTCCATCCTTCGACATAATCGATGACAGAGTGATCAGCAGGATTATAAAACAGGCCGTTGATGGTGAAATCGCGACGAAGGACATCTTCTTGCGGAGTTCCCCACTCATTATCTTGGATAATAAGATCTGTATCATTTTCACCGGAACGGAAGGTTGAAACTTCGATAATCTTATGGCCGAATCGCACGTGGGCAAGTCTGAATCGGCGACCGATCAACAGGCAGGAACGTTGAAAGACTTGTTTGACCTGTTCAGGCAAAGCAGAGGTTGAGATATCGAAATCTTTAGGGGTCCTTTTCAATAGAAGATCTCGAACGCCGCCTCCTACTAAGTAAGCGGTGTATCCAGCTTCCCTAAGCTTTGACAAAACCTGTAATGCATCTCGGTCAATTAAAGAATGGTCTATTTCATGTTCGTCAACATGATATATTTTCGGTTGCACGTAAATTATCCAACTTCAAGTTTAAGTGATTTAGTATAATGCAATATTAAGAACCAAGTCAAGTATCTATAACTTAATATTTTTCAACACTTTATATAAGAATACAGAAGTCAGAAGACAGAGGTCGGAAGAGGAAAGCTGTATGGGAATACAGAAGCCAGAATTCAGAAGTCAGAAGAGGAAAGTAAAAAATTTAATTCCATCTTCAGTCTTCTGAATTCAGTCTTCCCTCTTCTTCCTTCTGTCTTCTGTCTTCCGTCTTCTGTATTCTGTATTCCGTCTTCTGTATTCTGAATTCTGTATTCCGTCTTCTGCCTTCTGTATTCAATCTTTTAACTTTTATTCATATTAAAATTTTTTTGAATAAACTAAATAAATTTCAAAGCAAATTTCAAATACGACAAATAGAGTCATTACACCCAATGTAACCTTGCCGCCCGGAATTTGGGGAATTGTGTTCCAATTCAGTTTATAACGAGCGGCGTAAACCATAATGATTGGAAGCAAACCTAGAAGGGAGGCGCATCCGAATCCACCTGCATAGTCCAGGGCAGTTAAAAAAACATTTGGATGGAAGTTTGCAATAAAAACAGGCGGGATAAAGATAATTAGGCAGAGCCAAAAACGGCTTAAGCCTTCTCGACTTACCTTTAATCCGTCTGCTAAAAAGTCCAGCAATCCTAAAGTAACCCCAAAAAATGATGTGAGTAGAGCTAAAAATGCAAAGGCTTGCCCTATCGGGTAGACCAGAGGATCATTCGTAAATTCTTTCAACGGCGAAACTGCGTTGCGGCCATATTGCAAAGCATCAGCCAATCCGCCTGGAGCATCGAAAGGAATAATCCCCAAAATCAACCACTGCCAAATGACATATGTTAGCAATGGAATAAAGCTTCCTATGATGATCGATAATCTCATTTTCCGATTATCGTAGTCGAGATAGTGAGCCAAGGATGGGATAATTCCCTGATAGGCAAAAGCTGTAAAAGCGACTGGTAAGGCTAACAAGGACAATCCCCAGTCTCTACGCAATAAAAGCTCAGGCTTAATGTCATCAAATCCTCGTGAGACAAAAGCGACATATAAGGCTAACATTGCCAACATAAAATAGATATTCAGTCGCTGAATAAGGTGAGCTCCCAGGTAAACAATGGGTGCAAACAAGATAACAAATACAATGGGTCCTATGCTTTCAGGTATTGTATGGCCAAAAAATTCGGAAAGTAGATTTCCGCATCCCACGACATAAGCTAGGGTTAAACAATAAAATAGAAATAGATAGACAACCCAAGCGAAAATTTTCCCTGGAATACCTAGGGTTTCCTTGGCCATTGAAACAATGTTGACCCCTTCTTTCATTTTCAAGCAGAGTTCTAAAAACAAAAGTCCGGTCGCAGACATAAAAAGCCAGCAAAGGGCATAAATTGCCAATGAAGGGATAAAGCCACCAGGGCTTGTTAAAACAGGAAGCGCAAGCATACCGCCGCCGATCGTAGTACCGGCAACGAGCAAAGAACCCCCTAAAATACCATGCTTTTCTTTCATGGGAGAAAGGATATAGGAGACTGAATTCAGAATACAGAAAAATATCTTCAGTCAACAGACTCGACTTTAGCATTTTTGCTACAAAATATTAAAGTTTGAATACTTAGGAATTCAGAAGACAGAATCCAGAATTCAGAAGAATATTTGAAGTTTTTCCTGCATTAGTGCTGTAATGCTAATGTCAGGCGGCATGCAATATTCTGACTTCTGACTCCCAAAAAATGCTAAAGTCGAGAACAGAGTATGAAGCTAACATTCTAAATATAAACTAGAATTTACTCAAAAGTCCCTATTCGACAGTAACCGACTTGGCCAGATTGCGAGGTTTATCGATGTCTGCGCCTCTCTCTTTAGCAATGTAGTAGGCAAGAAGTTGTGCTGCAATTGTGGAGGGGATTGGAGCTAATTCATCAATGGTGTCTGGGATACGAATTATATCATCTGCAATGCCTTCCAGGCCTTTTTCACTTTCCTCCGCAATGGCGATGATTTTTCCGCTTCTTGCTTTAACCTCCATCAAATTACTGAGAAGTTTCTGGAAAGTCATTTTATTGGCGCAGAAAGCAACTGTTGGGCATTGTTCATTGATCAATGCAATCGGTCCATGTTTCATTTCACCTGCAGGATAGCCATTGGCATTGATGTAGGAAATTTCTTTTAATTTTAAAGCCCCTTCCAAGCAAGCAGGATACATATAACGTCTTCCTAAGTAGAAGAAGTTCTCATACCCACTGTATTTCTTTGCGATAGCTTCGATATGCGTAGACTCATTCAAAACCTTTTGAACTTGGTCTGGAAGTAATTTTATAGCTTTCAAAAACTCTTGACCTTCTGGCTTGCCCATGTGGCGCATCCTAGCCATAAGAAGAGAAAATAAGCATAATACAACAACCTGGCTAGTGAAAGCTTTTGTGGAGCAGACTCCGATCTCCGGACCTGCTTTCAAGAAAAGACAAGCATCGGATTCTCGCGCTAATGTAGATCCTTGAACGTTGCAAATCCCTAAAATTTTAGTTCCTTTTGCCTTTAATTCCCTCACAGCTGCGATTGTATCTGCTGTCTCTCCCGATTGACTGATCGCTATGACAAGTGTGCCTGGAAGGACAATGGGATTTTTGTAGCGGAACTCAGATGCAATCTCCACTTCTGTTGGAATGCGGGCCATATCTTCGAGCAAATATCCTCCCAAAAAACCTGCGTGCCACGATGTGCCGCATCCTAGAATAAGAATTCTTTGGACCGATAGCAGTTCATGGACATCGAAGGTAAGATCTTCAAAGATGGCATTGCCATAATCATCGATAAAACGGGATAGCAAAGCATTTTTAATAGTGCTGGGCTGTTCGAAAATCTCTTTAAGAGTATAATGTTCAAACTTTCCTTTCGAGGCTTCCCCTACTTCAAAATTGAGTTTTTCCGGTGTCCTATCAAGCTGGTTCATGCTGATATCAAAGATTTCGAGCTTGCTTGGACCTAAAACTGCAATCTCTTTATTAGAAAGGTACATGACCTCTTTTGTATGGGATGCAAAAGCATGTGTATCCGATGCGAGAAAGGTTTCTCCTGAGCCTATACCTACCACCAACGGACTCTGATGAGCTACACCGACGATGGTATCTGGATGATTGCTATGGATAATAGCTAAGGCATAGGCTCCTTCAAGCAATTGTATTGCTTGTTGTACAGCCTTTATCAGGTCGCCTTGATAAAACTTTGCAATCAAATGGGCAACTACCTCGGTATCTGTGTCAGAGGCAAATGAGACGCCCTCTTTCTTTAGAGCAGTCCTCAAGCTTTCATGGTTTTCAATAATTCCGTTATGAACCACTGCGACAGTTTGTTTGGCATCTAGATGCGGATGAGCATTGATTTTGGAGGGTTTTCCATGTGTAGCCCAACGTGTCTGAGCGATGGCAAAGCTAAGGCTTTTTGGACTATCATTAATCTCTTTTTCCAACACATCGATCTTGCCGGCATCTTTCCAGAAAACGATTTTATTGTCTGAAATACCCGCCAAACCGGCAGAATCATATCCCCGATACTCCAGTTTTCGAAGACCGTCTAATGTTGTTTTAATGGCATTTTTTTTGCCAATGTATCCAAAAATTCCGCACATGATCTTAACCTTGAATATCTATTATTATCTTCTCGTTCCGATTTCTTTTTCAACCGCTCCTGCAATCGAGTTTGCCATTTGGTTAACCTTCTTAAGGTTTGGCCCTTCCACCATTACCCTGCAAATATCTTCTGTTCCGGAATAGCGCACAAGAACACGTCCAGAGTCAGCCAAATGTTGTTCAACTTGGCTAATAGCTTCTTGCACTGTGACCAATTTTTCAAGAGGGGGCTTTGAGGAAACTTTTACATTGACGCACGCCTGTGGATACCGTTTTACGACTGAGGCGAGGTCAGAAAGTTTTGAATCGGTCTCAATCATTATCCTGAGCACTTGTAGAGCTGAAACAAGACCATCCCCTGTAGTATTGTGGTCTAGAAAGATTAAGTGTCCACTTTGTTCCCCACCAAGGTTTGCATCGTGCTTGATCATATCCTGAATGACATATCGGTCACCCACTTGAGATTTTATGACCTCGATCCCTAAATCTTCCATCGCTTTGACGAAGCCAAAATTACTCATGACGGTGGAAACAACCTTATTGTTCTTAAGCAAACCTTTTCTCATCATATCTTTAGCACAGATAGCCAAGATTGTATCTCCATCGAGAATCTGTGCATTTTCATCGACCATAATTACTCTGTCAGCGTCGCCATCCAAAGCTATCCCGACATCTGCATGGTGGTCAATGACCCCTTTCTGGACCATCTCTGGATGAAGAGATCCGCAACCATCGTTAATATTCAATCCATTTGGAGTATTCCCGTACACAAAAACCTCAGCGTCTAGCTCACGAAAAACCAATGGAGCCACTTTGTAGCCTGCGCCATTGGCACAGTCTAAAACCACTTTGAGGTTTCTTAATGTTTGTCTGCGTGGAAAGGTTGCCTTTACGAATTCTATATATCTTCCATCGGCGTCGTTGATCTTTGAGTTTTTTCCAATGTCATTATCGGGCGGAAGAGAATCTGAGAAGTCATTTTTTGAAATAATCTCTTCCATCTGCTGTTCCCAAGAATCAGGAAATTTAAATCCTTCAGATGAGAAAAACTTGATTCCATTATCGTAGTAAGGGTTATGCGAGGCTGAAATCACGATGCCAGCATCAGCACGGTAGGCGCGAGTAATAAATGCGATCCCAGGTGTGGGAAAAGGGCCTACCATCAATGTGTCGATTCCCATTGAGCATAGCCCTGCAATTAAAGCGTTCTCATACATGTAGCAGGATAAACGAGTGTCCTTGCCGATGACAACACGATGTTTTCCATTGTGAGAGCGGAAGATCTTTCCTGCCGCACGGCCTAATGCCAAGGCAGTTTCTACTTCCATCGGTGCTTGGTTGGCCCGTCCTCTTACACCATCGGTTCCGAATACACGTTGTTTGGCGGATTGTTTTGACATGGACTTTGCTCAAATGTTAAGGAAAATTATTCTAATTTTACGAGTCTAGATTGTAACCGGCAATAAAAATCTCTAAATAAAAAAGGAAGGAATTTAATCCTTCCTTTCAATGACCTAATAACCTGGTAAAAATCTACTATTATTGTGGGTAATAGTATGTTGCACCATCACTCTCATAATAGCCAGGGTATGATTGGTCATAATAATATTCGGAAGAAGATGGATAGCTATAATATCCGCCGTAGTAGTAAGGAGCTCCACCAAAGTAGTAGATTCCACCACCGCCCCAGCCCCAGTTATGATCCCAGTCATTGTGATGATCCCAATCGCCGTGATGACCCCAGTCACCCCCGCCGTGATGGCCCCAATCGCCTCCACCACCATGCCAGCCATGGCCACCGCCACCACCGTGGAATCCACCGCCATGGCCGCCTCCTCCTCGAGCAGCAATGAGATCATCGCCAGTTTTTAATGTAGCTCCGTAAGTATAAGTTGTTAAGGGTAATAACATAAATGTTGAGACTAAAGCGATTTTCTTGAAATAACTACCTAGTTTAGTCATTGGATGCCTCCCCCTTTGACAATTTTGAAAGTACACACTAAGTTTTTCAACAATTCGCTTTATAGTCCGAATTGGAAATATAATCCATTACCATTGTTGTAATATCCATCGTAGTAGTAGGGGTCGTTATAGTACGGATAGTAGTAGTTGCTTTTGTAATATCCGGGATAGGTGTAGGCATTATCCCAGTAATTCCAAGCTGGATACCCATATAGACCGTATCCGCCATAGTAATAGTTATTCCCCCATCCATCCCAATCGTGATGTCCCCCATGATGGTGTCCATGGTGTCCATGGTGTCCACTATGGTGACCACCGTGATGGCCTCCGTGATGTCCCCCATGATGCCCGCCGTGGTGTCCGCCGCCATGGTGACCGCCGTGATGACCACCGCCATGATGGCCTCCATGTCCGCCATGCCCACCTTTAGCAATAAGGGTATTATCATTAATTTGAGTTGTGGAGGTTGTCTCATCAGCCATTGCAGTATTAAGGGCAAATCCAAACAAAAGTAATGCAGAGAAGAATATTAATTTTTTAAAATAACCACTAATAGAGTTCATAATATTTACCTCCATCGGTAAATTACCTCTTAATTGTATTGTAATAATTTCTTTAAAGAATATCAACAATACCTCAGTTCTTTTAGTACAAAGCAAATGAGGTGCCAAATGGACATGGACGATATGGACTAAATTGACGAAGTGGACTTAGTGGACACAATGGACGAAATGGACATGGACGAAATGGACTTAGTGGACAAAGTGGACTTAGTGGACAAAGTGGCAAAAAAGCAAGTTATTGATTAGTAATCATCTATGCATTTAGTCCACTTAGTCCACTAAGTCCACTTCGTCCACTTTGTCCATGTCCATCAGATGTTTATTAGAACAACGATTTTACAAATGTTTCAGCTTCAAATGGTTCGATATCTTCGATTCCTTCGCCTGTACCTAGGAATTGAATGGGGATACCGAGTTGGCGTTGGATATTGATAGCAACGCCCCCTTTGGCAGTTCCATCGATTTTAGTCAAAATAAGACCGGTCACTGGAACATACTTTGAAAAGATTTGAGCTTGCTCAATCCCATTTTGCCCTGTAGTGGCATCTAGGATAAGCAAAACTTCATGGGGGCTAGAGGGGACAACTTTTTGACAAGTGCGGCGAATTTTTTCAAGCTCTTGCATTAGAGGGATTTTTGTATGCAATCTTCCTGCAGTATCGACAATCACAATATCAGAGCCTCGAGCTTTTGAAGCAGTGAGCGCATCAAATGTAACAGCAGCAGGATCGCTTTTGGGCGCACCTTTTACAATATCCATTTGAAGTCTTTTAGCCCAAATCTCAAGCTGTTCAACGGCGGCGGCTCTAAAGGTGTCAGCAGCGGCAAGCATCACATTTTTTCCAGCATCTTGAAAACGTTTTGCAAGTTTTGCTGTTGTTGTAGTCTTGCCATTTCCGTTAACGCCTACAATCAGAACAACATGAGGTGCTTGAGTAAGCGATGGATGCGGTTTTGTATTTTCATTGATTAACTTTAGTATTTCTTGTTGAAGATTTTGCAGGAGCTCTTCAGGTTTTAAATCCCTATTTTTTTTATGGATAGTACGTATTTTCTCAGTCAATTCCTGTGCGGTTTTTACACCGAGATCTGCTTCGTAAAGAGCTTGCTCCAATTTTTCTAAGGTTTCCTCATCAAGAGGTCCAGAAAAAAGAGCATGAATCCTCTCCCCTAAGAGAGATCTGGTTTTTGCGAGGGCGCTTTTAACTTTTTGATAGCTGGACTTAAAAAATTCTATGACCATAAAATGAGTCTGGGTTTTCCGTTGATGATAAATGATCTTCTGTCTCATAACAAGGGAAAAACCATCGATATAGAAGGATGGACATCACATGCATTTGCATGAATACCAGGCGAAAGCCATCTTAAGGGAGTTTGGAGTACCAGTCCCGGACTTTGCAGTTATTTCCAATATTAAAGAACTTCCTCAAATTCTAGATGATCTTGCATTGGAAGAAGCGGTTGTCAAGGTTCAAGTCCATGCAGGGGGAAGAGGAAAAGCAGGCGGAGTCCGCTTTGGGAAGTCTCGAAAAGAAATTGAACAGCATGTCAAAGATATGCTGGGAATGAAAATTGTCACGAAACAAACTGGTAAAGATGGGATAATCGCTAAGCAGCTCATCATAACTGCTCCTGTTTCAATAGCAAAAGAATACTACCTTGGCATCATCATTGATCGCCCCAGAGCGCAAGCTGTGTTAATTGCTTCCCCAGAAGGGGGCATGGAGATTGAAGAAGTTGCAGAAAAATTCCCAGAGAAAATTTTGACTAAGCCACTGCCTCTGGATGGAAAATTTAAGACCTTTCAACTTTGGGAAATTGTGAAATTCCTTGGATTAAAAGGGGCACAAGCTGAACAAGGTTTGAAATTGGTAGCTTCCCTTGCTAAAGCGTTTGCAGCAACAGATGCCGTATTATTAGAGATAAACCCATTAGTCCTTACGAAAGAGGGTCACCTTCTTGCTCTTGATGCAAAGCTTAGCATTGATGACAATGCATTGTACAGACAGCCAGGGCTTGCAAAATTTTACGATCCTTCTCAAGTTTCTCCCTATGAGGCAAAGGCCCAAGAGCATGAATTGGCCTACGTTGCTTTAGATGGAGAAATCGGCTGTATGGTCAATGGTGCAGGACTTGCGATGGCAACAATGGATATCATTCACCATTTTGGAGGTTCCCCTGCAAACTTTTTAGATGTTGGCGGCAGCGCAACTGAGGAAAAAGTGGCAGAAGGGTTTAAAATTATCCTCTCTGATCCTAAGGTCAAAGCGATACTCATCAATATCTTTGGAGGCATTATGAACAATGCCACCTTAGCTGGAGGCATTATTGCAGCTGCCAAAGATCAAGGAATTAGAGTTCCTCTGATTGTGCGCATGGAGGGAACAAATGTTGAAGCAGGAAGGCAGATGCTGGCCGAATCAGGTCTAAATATTACTGTCGCTGATAGCTTAAGGGAAGCAGCTAAGAAAGTTGTAGAAGCTTCCAAAGCAAGGAGAAAGTAACATGTCCATTCTGGTCAACAAAAAGACCAAGGTGATTACACAAGGGATCACAGGTAAGGCAGGACGCTTCCACACCGAGCAAGGGCTTGAATATGGAACTAAATATGTGGGAGGGGTGACTCCTGGAAAGGGAGGTCAGCAGATTTTAGGGCTTCCTATTTTTGATACTGTTTTGGAAGCAAAAAAAGAGACAGAATGTGATGCATCTCTAATCTTTGTTCCCCCACCCTATGCTGCAGAAGCAATTTTAGAAGCAGAGGCTGCAGGTATTCCATTAATTGTGTGCATTACTGAAGGAATCCCTATTCGTGACATGCTCGAAGTCAGTCAAGTGATGCGTTCAAGCAAAACTAGCCGTTTGATCGGCCCAAACTGCCCAGGAATTATTACTCCAGGGGAATGCAAAATTGGAATCATGCCCGGATACATACACAGAAAAGGGAAAGTAGGAATTGTGTCTAGGTCAGGAACATTGACATATGAAGCAGTGTGGCAGACTACTCAACTGGGCTTAGGGCAATCGACATGCGTGGGAATTGGTGGAGATCCTTTGAATGGGACAAACTTTATCGATGTATTGAAATTATTTGAGAAGGATCCACAGACCGAAGGAATTCTCCTTATTGGTGAAATTGGTGGCGATGCCGAAGAGCAGGCAGCTGAATGGCTCAAGAAGAATAGCTCGAAACCCTTTGCAGCTTTTATCGCTGGGGTTACAGCTCCTCCTGGAAGAAGAATGGGTCATGCAGGAGCAATTATTTCTGGAAATCAAGGCACAGCTCATAGTAAAATCGAAGCATTAAAAAAAGCCGGCGGCGTCATTGCGGAAACTCCAGCGGATCTTGGTGAAGCGATTAACAAAGCGCTAGAGAAGAAAGGATGAAGGATGAAGGATGAAGGATGAAGGATGAAGGATGAAGGATGAAGGATGAAGGATGAAGGATGAA
>JBDHQB010000024.1:0-35026 GCA_039806825.1 Parachlamydiaceae bacterium
AGCTCCGCAGAGCCTCCGCTACCGCACTCCACGCCTGCGGAAAGGCTACGAAGTTTGTTATTAACGCGTGCGGAAAGCTAACCGTTTTCGTCCACTTCGTCCACTATGTCCACTTCGTCCACTGTGTCCATTGTCCATTATGTCCATTATGTCCATTGTCCATTGGCCAAACCCACTCTCGCTAAGAAGTTGACTTCGATCATTAAGTATGTTACTTCACTACAATTATGGATAACGAAAAAACAAACTTAATTAAAGGCAGTTTCTTAGTTACCTGCGGTTTCTTTTGCATGGCTGTATTTGGTATACTAACCAAAATTGCCTACCAAAACGACTCGGGTATCTGGATCAGCTTCATTACCTACGCTGCCAGCACTCTTTTTTTACTACCCATTGTTCTATCCAAAGGCCTTAGTTTTTTGTATTCCGAGCGATTCAAATACCACTTTCTTAGGGCAGCATTCGGCTGTTCCGCAAGTTTCCTCTATATGCTCTCGATGCATTACATCCCAATTGTCAACGGGACTTTGTTATTCAACACGGCGCCTATTTTTCTGCCAATTCTTGCTATTCTATTCATGAATGAAAAAGTCACGGGCTTTGTTTGGCTTGCTATCCTATTGGGATTTATCGGAATCATTATAATCATCAAACCAACAACAGAAATCTTTCATCAATACGGCGACATCATTGGACTTGCTTCAGGCATCTGCTTAGCAGTTGCTTATCTTATGATCAAAATCCTTTCATCCACAGATCCTTCCCTTCGTATTGTCTTTTATTACTTCTTTATCTCGTTGATTCTTCAAATTCCATTGCTCTGGTTTGCAGGAGATATTCCACCTCTTAAAGAATCAACATTTGCTGCCCTAGCTGGATTAGCTTTAGTTCTCGCTCAGTTTTTTATTGTAGCTGGGTATAAGCTAGCCCCCGTATCTAAAGTGGGAGTATTTCAATACACTTCCGTCGTATTTGTTGCTCTTTTAGAATGGATGCTTTGGGGCAATGTCCCAACATTCTCTGATCTGATAGGGATAATTCTCGTAGCTACGGCAGGATTTTTTATTGTGCGCAGCCGTCCTGATAACGCCCTTTCAAAGTCTTAATAATAAATACACTTAGAATAATTGACGTCGAATTCTTTAAAAGTTAGTCTGTGCTCGATCAAAAAGGAGGAATTTTATGTCAGCGGCAGCACCAGTGGTAGGGGTCATTGAACCCATTGCAGCACCAGTAACAAGCAATGTAGTGTCTAGAGAACAATTTCTAAAGGACTTCGCAGCTAAGTATGGAGTAACCAAACAAGAGACTTGGAACAATAACAATAATTGTGTCAATCCAGATAACAAAAAATTCTACGTCATAGATTTGGACGAATGTCCAAATAAAACTGCCGCAATCTGCAAAGAGATCTGGGAATACAACCTTAAATTAGCAGCAGATCAAAAACCTGTAAAAGTAGTGCCTGTAGCTGGCTGGAAGTCAACTACTCCCAACGAAGGTTTTTGGAGCCTTATTACTTCACTGGTGTGCGGATTATTTAACAGTGTCTTCAGAAGAAATCGCATTGAAAGTGAATATGCACAATCTTTTTCATTAAATCCGCTACTTGCGCCCATGGGAGCAGATGTCATTTTAAGATATAACAAACAAGCTCAAACGATGGTGTGGGACGAGGAAAAAAGACAGGTTAGAGTTTCTGCAGGGGTAAGAATTACAGACCTCGAAGCATTCCTTCACGAAAGGGGATTTGCTTTCCCAACTAGAAATCCCACTTTGCATGTGGCTTCAGTGGTTGGAGCGGCAGCCAACGGATGCTACGGACCTGCCAAAGAATTCGGTTCTATGACTGAAAATATTGTAGAAATGAAAATTGTCAGATGTGATGGAACACAAATGGTTCTAAGCAAAGATAAAAATCCTGAAGAATTTGAACTCTTCAAGGATTGCCACCTGGGTGCAGGATTTATTGTCACTGAGATCACTTTTGGTAATATTGTCCCTCAATTTAAAATGCAAAGGACAGACTTGTTGTACAGAAATGTTGAGGAATTGGAAGCTGCATTTAAAGAGCATGATTTCTTTAATAAACAACATTGTATGGTTATGTGTATTCCTAGAGATATTTTAAACGAAGATGGAGGATATCGCTATCGAGTCACCTATTTTGAAAGGGTTCCAGATAATACTCCTATAACAAATTCATCTGTTCCAGAAGATTTTGCTACATGGTTGAAACTAATGCAGGCGGAATTGGGCGAACCCTTAATCGAATTCATTGCCAAATCCAAAAATTTACAACAGTTTTATCAGTATATTCTTGATATCGCCGCAACTCAAACTTATGGCAAACAACAGAAGACTACCCAAGTGAATTATTCACACAAAATTGCGCATGTCTTTCAAACCTATACTGACGCAGGCATTAGGGATTTCAATATTCAAATTGAAGCAGCAAATAAAGAACAGGCAGAAAAAATTTATTTAGAACTTTCTAAAATGAATGAAGAGCGTTTAAAAAAATATGCGGAAAAAAATATCGATCCAGAATTTAACACGTTTGTAAGATATAACAAGGGAAATTATTATCCTCCAGGGAAAGGGGGCATTGCCCATACAGGTACGAGCGATCCAGACCATAGGGTGTTAGCTTTCGAAATACTGGGACATTATCCATTAGCCAATTCTGAACAATTTAATAAGCTCTTGACCAAGGTTATCGAAATTGTTGAAAAATATGGCTGCACCTATAAATTCCATCATGGAAAAAATATGCCTAACCATATACGTACTTTGGAAGATGTTTTCAAAGATGCTATAAGTCGTGAAAAGTTAGATAGGTCCAGGGCAGGATTAACTAAAATATGTTTAGATAATCCGCGTGCCGCTCCAACGTTTACTGAAGAAAAATATAATTATATATATGGTAAGGCAACACAAAATCTGGAAGTGGCAAAAGCAAAAGCTCCAAAAGAGCTTACAGATCATCGAGTTACTCATTCTTCAGTCTTGAAAGAAAAGGGAAGAGCGCAAGAGGTTGTCGAAGGAAAAGAAAATAGGGAGCCAATTTCTAAAGAAAAAGAGCCGGTGGCGGCGAAAGGGGTGCATAGAAAAAGAACCTTCGTTCCAAACAATGATGTTAGGTACACTCCTAAGGAAAAAGAAGCTCTTGGCATATTAAAGAAAGCAGGCGAAAAGTACGGCCACAAACACCTAGCGAAACTTGCGAAGCAAGAGTGTGCCAGAGCATAAGTCTATAGCAAATTGCAGCAATTGTAGCTTGCGCTCCACGCGAGCTACATTGTTGTACGATTCTTAATCAATTTTTCTAAAGACTTCTGAACTTCCCTTTCACTATATCCAGAATTCAGAAGAATATTTGAAGTTTTTTCTTGCAATAGGGCTGTAATGCTAATGTCAGGGCATGCAATATTCTGACTTCCGAATTCCGACTTCTGACTTCCCCAAAAAATGCTAAAGTCGAGTCTGAGATTCAATCGGATTTCCTTTTAAGTTTTAGTGAGTTATATTATTAGAGTTATTAATGGTATTCAATATTTTACAAAATAGTAGGAATAAACATGGTTTGGCCTTCTCCTCCCGATCCTCCTAAATACATCATAAATCCTGAAACTGGAAAACGGTTAGAAATCGTCATTCTTACTCCCATCGATGAAATTCAACTTCAACATACTTTGAAACTCAAAGATATTTTGCGCGAGTTTGAAAGTGTTGAATTAGAAGTTTTACAAAGCGACTTTGAATCTCAAAAAAGAGGGGTCTTATTCTTAAGGAAAAGAGATTGTTTAAGAGAGGCAATGTCTGTTTTTGACTCGTCTTTGAGTATCAAATTTAAAGAAATCGCGAGTTATGAACTTTTTATCTTACTTGCAGCTTCTTCGTTTTGGAGCGTTTCCGCAACAGAAGAAGTAAAGAAAGAACTTTTAGAAAGATTTCAAAACCCTTGCTATGATCCTCAAATTACAGAAAAAAATTACAAAGTATTTTTTAATCACTTCTGTTGGAAGGAACTAACGGATGATCAACGTAAAGCAATTATCCATAGAACTGATAAATCTTTATTTAGCGAGCAGTGGTTTCAAGTTATGCTTGATGACTACGCATTCACACTCGAATTTCTTGATGTTAGTTGTTTGCTTAATCTTTTGCGTGAAGACTTAAGCAGTGAACTAGCAGAGGCAGTAAAATCTTCACTAAGATTGCGATTTGAAGCAAGAGTCCAAATGACGGGTGGAATAAATAGAAGTAACTATCTTTTATTTAAAAAGTATTTTGTAATGGATGATAAGCTTGAATCCAAAATACGGTTGGAATGCTTTTTTTCTGAGGAATGTCGGAACAATTGGGATCTGTTTAAGGATGAAGCTAGGGCTTTAAGAGTTCTAAGAACGACTTTAAGCGAGTTTGACTCTGCAGAATTGAATGAAGAGTTCAAATGGATTGTAAATACTAACAGTGTAGCGTTAACAAGGCTGTCCTTACTTTGCTACAGAGATGATCAATTAAGTAAAAAGGTTTCACGACATTTAAGGGAACCCACATCTTTTAAACGCAATCTAGATTTGTTTAAAGATGCTGATAGATTGGCTGACGAAGTTAATAATGTGGAAAGAAATAATCCGTCTGGATCTCTTGGATTTCTTATAACTCACGTTAATGAATTTGTCAGAACTATAAAAAATGAGCCCAATTATTCTCCCATTTTGGGAAAAGGTTTAAATCAAGAATACTCGTGCATTTTGGCTAGAATACTTGCCTGTCATGAGATTGCTTGCTTTGCTAAAACATATGATCTTGAACGCACTTACAAACTCTTTGAAACTCTTTTAAGAATGGTGTCTCAGCTTAGTGATGTAAAACAGAATGAAACGATAGAGAAAATCGTAGCCTATCTACTCTCCTATGTTCATGAATATCCTCATCCTACCTTGCATGATCCTCTTTTAGCTGGAGATCTAAGAAATCCAGCGAAAGTTGCAGCCTTTGTTGAAGTTCTGAGAAGCGATAAAGAATATATGGATGTCGCCAAATCGATATTTAAAATTCCATTGGACACTCCCGAATTTGTTTTAGACAAAAAAATCTAAAATTGACTAAAAACATATGCATCTAAATAAGTTCACCGCCAGAAATTCTTCACTGTTTTGAAGCTTACTTAACAAAAATTGAATCATAGAGAATTTTTATCTGCGCGAAGCACCGCCATTGGGCACATCTCTTTAGGGCGCTCCGCATAGTTGTATTTCAGTACCTTACATCTTAATTGATCTAATTTAACTAACAAGATACCGTTATCTTATTACAGTTAAACCAGATTTTGCCAATGGCAACACAAGCAAATCCATCAGCGACTAACGCAATTCTTAATATTTATAGACTTCTCGTCGTTGCTTTTGTCTTATTTGCACTTTATTATGCTCAAACCATTTTTATTCCACTTGCACTCGCCGCACTTCTCACCTTTCTTCTTTCTCCATTGGTCACAAGATTTGAAAAATACATTGGACGAATTGCAGCAATTCTTTTTGTTGTTATTGTTGTTTTCTCAATCCTCGGATTTGCTGGATATGTTTTTGCAAAACAGTTTGCCCAATTCGGTGCCAACTTCGAAATTTACTATGCAAATATACAGAGAAAACTCCAGGCCTTAGAATTTCCACAGTTTGGAATCTTTAGTCGTATCGCCCACCAACTAGAGGGGCTCAAAGAAATTTTAGTCGGCCCAGCTCCTGAAGTGACCGGAACCCAATCTCAACTGACGCCCGCAGAAGTAAATTTGATCGATATTGGCACAGGATTTGCAAACTTTGCAAAATCACTGTTTGGATCTTTCTTCAATCTCGTTGGTATTACAGCATTGGTCATTTTACTTGTCATTTTCATGCTTTTAAACCAGGAAGATATCAAAAGTAGAATCATTAAACTTGCAGGGCAAAACAGGATCGGAGCCACTGCCAGTGCTTTAGATGATGCCAGCGAAAGGGTTTACAATTATCTATTCAGACTTTTTATAGTTAACTTATGTTTTGGTATAGTTGTTGGGACCGGTTTGCACCTGATAGGGTTGCCTAATGCGATCCTATGGGGAAGCCTTGCAGGAATTTTGCGATTCATTCCCTACATTGGACCTTGGATAGCTGCAGCCATACCCGTTGTTCTCTCCTTTATTGTTTTTGATTCCTGGATCATGATTTTGATCACACTTTCTTTCTTTATTTTCTTGGAACTATTCACAGCTTATGTAGTCGAGCCTTACTACTATGGCGAAGGAACAGGAGTTTCAGCCTTTGCACTGATTTTGGCTGCGATTTTTTGGACATGGCTTTGGGGACCCATAGGACTTTTGCTTTCCACACCTTTAACAGTCTGTCTCGTTGTTCTTGGTCACTACGCCACCAATATGGATTTCCTGCGAATACTCTTAAGTAAAGAAGATCCGCTAACACCTGCAGAAGAGTCCTACCACCGACTGCTCTCATTCGACCCAAGTGAAGCAATGGACGTTGTTGAAGCGTATCTTAAAAAAGATTCATCAACCTCTCTCTATGATACAATCGTGATACCAGTGATTAGACAAACTGAAGTCGATATCAACCAAGATTTGATCAACTATGAGAAAAAAGAGACTGTCTATCAAACCTTAAATGAAATTGTGGAATATGTCGGCAATCAAGACTTGAAAGATAAGGCTACAGAACTAAAACCAAAAGCTAAAGTCCTCTGCATCCCAGTCAGGACAGAAAGAGATGATTTAGGGGCCTCTATTCTTGCCCAACAACTGATGTCAAAAGGATTTGAAGTAGAATCTACAGAGAAACAAAATCTCACAACAATTTACGAGCGAATCGACAATACCACCTTTGATGTCATTGGCATTGTAGTGGTTGCCCCATTTGCTCTATCGAATATACGATTTCTTAGTAGTAAGATCCGCGAAAGAAAAGCTAACGCTTTCATTATGCTATGCCTCTTAGGTTCGACAGATGAAAGCGATGAATTTTTTGAAAAATTGAAAGCAACAGGGGCAGACAAAATTGTCTTTACTCTCGGTCAAGCTATAAAAGCGATTGAAGAAAGGGCTTGTCCTCCCCAGCGCGAGCAATAATCCATTTACAATACAATTAGCTTAGAAATCGTCATCTTCTTCATCGTTTATTTCAAGCTCTGTAAGGATTTGAAGGAATTCTTCAAAGGAATCGGCAAAAGGTTCAAAATCCCAAGAGCCTGTACCATGGTAAGCCATCAACACCGGCGCATCGCCATCTTCAATGGCATCTAGATCTAAACAATAAGGATCTGCACTATCATCACCAATGACTAAAAGATTTTTTGGCCAATCTTCAAAAATTTCTTCCTTGTCATAACTCCATGCATACCCTTCCTGTCTTTTTATCAGCAAGTCAGCACCATAAGGCATAAGACCATTCATAAAATCCCCACCTTCAAGATAGACCTCCTTCGGTGAAAAATTTTTCAAGAACCAAAGGTATTTCTCCGGAAGTTTCCAACGTTTTTCAATTTCAGCAATATCTTTTGGATCTGCTTTTTCCAGTCCATTTTCGTAACAATTGCTTACATCAATTCCTAGCTTAATATGTTGTGCAACTTCTTCGTCATGAATTTCACGAAGTCTTTTTGCAAAATTCGCTACTGTCTTTTCGAAAGATGTTTTAGGATTTTTTAAAGAAGGGTGTTCCATATTCATTCAAGTCCTAATAGGTGATTTTTGCTGCGATCGGTTTATGATCGCTCATGTTAGTTTGAAGATTATTGAGACCTACACTTAAAACAGGTATATTTGTAATTTTGGGCTGAATAGTAGGATTTGCTTTAAAAGCAATCCAGTCGATGCGGGTATTTAAAACTTGGTAAGGATTCGTACAAGTAGGTTCTAGAAAGTTTTCATAATCTAATTGAAAACCTGAATCTTTAAGAATGTTCAACCTGGGATGAAGCGAAGTAACGTTGGAGTCCATTCCAACTATCATAAGATCGACATCTTTGTTGAACAATTGTACTACAGTTTTTAACTCTGCGTCACCTTTATCAGAGTCAGAAGCTCCGGTAGAGGGATCAATAACAGCTTTGTAAGGGTTGCAACCTGAGATATGTCCAGAAGCCACTACAATTTTTTTGCCTGTCTCTTTGTCGAGCAGTTTAACAACATAGGCCTTGTCCATAATGTTACCAATCGATTCGAACAACTCAAACCGATCTCTATTCCACGCCACTCCATTTTTTGAATGGGAAGAATCTGCAAATTGCACTTCATAACTTGCCGGAAACAGGGAATCGTCAAGATACGTTGTCTCTTGAAGGCAAATAATATCGAATTTCAAGTGATGAGCGAAAATCCTCTTTGCCATTGTTGAACGAAGATCTAAAATTGAAGCGTTGTCAGTTAGATCACTTATGTGTTCATCCAATATCTGATTGACCTCTAGATCGGAAATTACAACAGGACGCACTTTATAAGAGGTGATCATCTCGTCAGCTATTTTGTTCCACGAGCAGTTAAGACTTTCACTATCCGTAGGAGCAGCTGTCAATGCTTCAAACTTCTCTTGATATCCATTGAGGTTCCATTCTTGTTGAGCACTTGTTCGTTTTTGGGGATCTGATTCGAATAAAATTTTTAGGGCAAGAACTTGAATTTTCTCGTTTAAGGACATATTTTCGGGTTCGGCGATATAGCGCTCCTGCATTAGCTTTTGCATGGCCGCTGCGCGCAAATAGTCGTAATGCTCGGTAAGGCTTCCACAATTATATGAACAAACAGTGAAGTCGGTAGCAAAAAGAACTGACCAATTAAAAACAAAAGTAAAAGCTAAGACTTTCAAGAAATTCATATAACCTCTACTTAAAATTGCATTAAGAAGTTATATTTTAACACATTGAATGATTAAAGGGCAATAAGACAGGAAAAAAAGTTAATTTCTCAAATTAAATCTTTGCGTAAATAGTGGAATGATGTGCCGTGAGAATAGCCTGTACGAGTATATTCCAGTTGGAAGCCCATTTTTTGATAAAAACCGAAGGCCTGGAAACACATCGTTTCGACAAATGCAAAAGGACATTTTTGTGCTTTACCATACCTAAATGCTTTTTCAATGAGTCCTTGCCCCACTCTTTTTCCCCGATGCTTTTCATCAATAAAAAGATACTTGATATGCAAAGCACCCCAAAATAACTCAACTACAACTGCTCCAATGAAATGCCCCTTTTCATCCTTTGCAATAAAAGCGATGGGATCAAATTTCTCATCGTGCCCTGTTTGCTCTACTGAATACCGGCTAAAACCCTCATAAATCTGCTTTTTAAGCTGATCTGTCAATGGTTCTTGAACTATATTAAACATATGGAATTCCTGATGCCTTGGAAGCATTAAAACTTAAACTCAATATGAACTTTTGACAAGTATACATTCATTTGGATAATTATACCGTAACAAAGAATAAAAATGAAAAATTCTGGAAACGGTCCAGAAAGGAGTATCCCTATGAATTTTCAAGTTATCCCATTTTCCTCCAAATATAGAAAGGAAGTGATCAAGTTAATTTCCTCTATTCAGAAGTTTGAGTATAAAATCGATGTTAATCCCTACGAACAACCTGATTTAAAGAATATTCCAAATCATTATCAAACGAATAAAGGGAACTTTTGGTTAGCATTAAACAGCGAAAAAGTCATTGGGACGATAGGACTTCTTGATCTTGGAAATCAAGAAAGTGCGATGAGAAGGTTTTTTGTAGAGAAAACATACCGTGGTAAAAATGTTGCAAAAGTGCTCTTTAATACTTTATTAAAGTGGTCTGGCGATATCGGTATGAGTACAATTTTTTTAGGAACAGCTTCAGTTTTCAAAGAAGCTCATCGATTCTACGAAAAAAATGGTTTCGAAATAATTGCCAAGAAGGAATTGCCAAAGTCCTTTCCACGCATGAATATTGATCATAGATATTATAAGCTAGATTTAACACAAGAATCCATTGATGAATTTTATCAATAGCTCTCAGGAAGATCAGATATTCCATAACAAAGACTTCTCTCAGAAGTCTTTGGAAGGTCTCTCTTTTGTTGAATGTACATTTCAAAATTGCAACTTTACAGAATGTCAATGGCGAGATGCTGTTTTTTCCTCATGCACATTTAAAGTGTGTAACTTTAGTCTGGTAAAAGTGGATGGATGTAGACTTCAAGATATTCTTTTTGAAGAATGTAAAATTGTTGGAGTAGAGTTTCAAAAATGTGAGAAGAAGTTCTTTTCGACAAAATTTTCTAATTCTTTTCTGCAGTACTGCAATTTCTCAGCTTTAAATATGAAAAATACTTCTTTCAGAGGGTCAAGAGTACGAGAGTGCTATTTCAACGATACACAGCTGATGGAATCTAATTTTCAGGAGACTGATCTATCCGGAACACTTTTTCATAATTCAGATCTATCCAAGGCCAACTTTGAAAATGCAAAAAATTACAGTATCGATGTCAGAACGAATAAAGTTAAAAAAGCTAAATTCACGCTGCCTGAAGCTTTAGGGCTGCTTCATGGTTTTGATGTTGAAATAGCAAAAGAATGAAAGCGTCTCCCAAGCCCCGACGACAAACAACCGTCACAAACACAAGCTCGCAGGGCGGACAAAGCAGACACAGCAGACAAAGTGGACATAGCGGACGTAGTGGACACATCAGACAAAGCGGACAAAGCGGACAAAGCAGACATAGCGGACGTAGTGGACTTTACAAACACAGTGCCGCAGTGTTTCCGCAGGCGTGGAGTGCGGCAGCGAAGGCTCTGCGGAGCTACCGCCATGCGTTGCAAAACAAGCTTCGCAGCTTCTGCCATAGACTGTGGAATGTGGTGGCGACCAGAGGGTGCTATCCGCGTTAAGTAACAAGCTTCGTAGCCTCTGCCGTAGGCCCTGGAATGCGGTAGCTCCCTACGGTCGCCACCGCATTCCACGGCCTACGGCAAAAGCTACGAAGCTTATTACTTAACGCATGGCGGTAGCTCCGCAGAGCCTCCGCTACCCACTCCACGCCTGCGGAAACACTGCGGCATTGTTTTTGTAATTTCCGCTCCGCCTTCGCCGTGCGCTTTGTCCGCTACGTCTGCTCCGTCCGCTTGGTCCGCTTGGTCCGCGATGTCCGCTCGTCCGTTGTCCTATTGTAATATTACATCGATACAAAGATGCCGCAGATTTTTGGTTGAATGGAAAGACCCACGACTTTGATGCTAGTGTCTTATCTCAGCAAAGTGTCTTATAATGCAGGAGATGGAAGCACTAATACTAAAGCTTTGATTAGGAACTCTACGACAGCACCCTTTAACAAAATTGTGGAGTTCGTCCATTACAAAAAATAGCCACTAGTTGCTATGTTCTAAGTAAAGCAATTATAGCAATTCTAATTCTGTCTCTGATATTAGGAATTTAAAAAACTTAAGAGATTATTATGTGGCGATTATTCGCAAAGAAGCCATTAAACGTTATTTTACAACAATCTGAAAGCGGTAAAGGGGGCTTAAAAAGAACCTTAACAGCCTTCAGCCTTATTATGATGGGGATTGGGACTATCATTGGCGCCGGGTTATTTATTCGCACCGCAGCTGCAGCGGCGGATAATGCCGGTCCGGCAGTGACGATAGCTTATATTCTGGCGGGAGTAGGCTGCGCATTCGCAGGGCTTTGCTATGCTGAATTTGCTAGCAGAATTCCTATAGCAGGGAGTGCATACACCTATTCGTATGCGACTTTTGGCGAAATCATTGCATGGATTATTGGATGGGATTTACTTCTGGAATATGCATTAGGGGCATCGACGGTTGCCATCAGTTGGAGCCAATACTTAAACGAGCTGTTAGGGTATATTCCATACAATGGTCACAACCTTGTAATTCCTTATGCCTGGAGCCATTCTCCGTTCGATAAAGTGACCGATGCTACAGGTGTCTTAGAGCAGGGAATAATCAATTTACCTGCTATGGTCAGTGTATTTTTATTCTCCACCCTTCTTATGCGCGGGATCAGTGGATCTGCATTTATTAACAACATTATTGTGATTATAAAAGTTGCTATCATCATCTTGTTCGTTTTGATTGGGTGGCAATTTATTAATCCAGAAAATCAAATTCCATATATTCCAGCTCCCACAATATATGTGGATAGCCTGGGGATTTCCCATCACTTTGGCGGAATTGCTGGAATCCTGGGTGCTGCCGGAATTGTATTTTTTGCATTTATAGGATTTGACGCCTTATCAACAGCTGCGCAGGAAACGATTAATCCAAAAGTAGCTATGCCTATTGGAATCTTAGGCTCATTACTTATCTGCACAGTGCTTTATCTTTTGTTTTCCTATGTGCTCACAGGAGTTGCAACAACCCAAGATTTTCGCAACACTGGGCAAGAGGCGTCAGTTACCTACGCTGTGCAAACCTATATGATAGGGTATGAGTGGTTAGCAAAATTAGTGACGATAGCGATTTTAATCGGTCTCTCATCGGTTCTTCTAGTGTTGCTCATGGCACAATCAAGAATTTTTTATACAATGAGTATCGATGGACTTCTTCCCAAAATGTTTTCAGATCTTCATCCAAAATTCAATTCCCCATATAAATCGAACTTGCTTTTTGCTTTTGTGGTAGGGTTGATTTCGGCGTTTATTCCAGGCCCTGTTGTTGGAAATATGACGAGCATAGGAACTTTATTTGCTTTTACTTTGGTATGTTGTGGAATCATTCTTTTGAGGCGCATAGATCCCATTGAAAGACCAGGTCAATTTCGTACTCCATTTGTTCCATTGGTACCCATTTTAGGAATTATTGTTTGTGGGGCGATGATTTTTGGGTTAGGATATTTGAACTGGATGCGGTTATTTATATGGATGGGAATCGGTTTGGTCATCTATTTTAGTTACAGTCGTTTCCATAGCCACCTTCAAAAGATTGGATAATAAGGAAATAATAGGATACTTTGTTTGTCATAACCGTTGGAGATCAATATGCAACCAAGAATAAATGTCATTACTCTCGGTGTAAAAGATATAGCGAGATCACGTAAATTTTACGAGAAATTGGGTTGGAAAGCTTCTTCTATAAGTACAGAAGGTTTTGCAGTTTTTCAATTAGGTGGCGTCATTTTGTTTCTATATCCTGAGAAATCTTTGGCAGAGGACGCAAATCTGTCGGGAACAGCAGTTCCAGGTTTCAGAGGGATATCTTTGTCTTATAATACTTCTAGCAAAGAGGATGTTGATCAGGTTATTATGCATGCCGTTGAAGCAGGCGGAAAGCTTCAAAAGCGTGCACAAGATGTATTTTGGGGAGGTTACAGCGGATATTTTGCTGATCCAGACGGACATCTTTGGGAAGTAGCTTGGAATCCTCACTGGAAGATCAAATCCGATGGAACTGTACAACTACCTGCGTAAACTTATTTAAACCTGGTGAATTATGAATTTTGTTAAAATCTTTTTGGCGGCTACCTTTTTGTATTCATTTTCTCTTTTTTCGGAGGAAAATCTTAGTATAAAAGTCTTTAAAGGAGACGAAATCTCCCCCTATGTAAAAGGAATTACTGATATCGCGATTGAAGTATACAAGGAGTATCCCTACTTATATGACGGAACAGAGGAAGAATATCTTCCTTTCATTGATTATTACTCACATTCAAGTTTTGGAATCGCAAGCTTATTATTTGATGGCGATAGGCCTGTAGGGGTTGCAATTGGAATGCCATTGAATGAGATGAGAGATAGGTTCAAAGATCCATTGCTTGCTGCAAGGCCAGATGAAAATCTTGAAAAGATTTATTATTTGGGAGAATTTTTGCTAATAAATGAATACCGAGGAAAAGGGTATGGCAAAAAGTTATACAAGCAATTGGAGAACTTAGTTAAGGAGAATGGTGAGTATTCCAAACTCTGTTTCTGCAAAATTGTCGAATGGGATTATCATCCTTTAATGCCAAATGGATATTTGCCAATGGATGGGTTTTGGATTAAGCAAGGTTTTGAGATTTGTGACGACATCACCGTCTCTGTCTATTGGGACGATGTAGGAACAAATGAAAATTCAATCCACCATCTCGTCTATTGGATGAAGAATCTATAAAGCTTTCCCTTCGCGCGACCTAGCACTAGAAGCCTATCGCGCGAAATAAAAATTTAATGAGCTAGTTCTTTGAGGCTTGAAGCTCCTTCTCCCTGTGTTGGATCGATATAAAAAATCCCAATATAGTTTTTTACTATTTATTATTTGCAGGCCTAGCTTCGATAACGGCAATTAGAGGAATTTGGCCTTCATATAAGTGGTAATATTTTGTTGTGCCCCCTGGATTTGTTTCATAAACCAATTTGCCAACAATCTTGCTTGAATCAAGTTTTAGAATAATGGGATTCTTATTATTCCAGAATTTGCTTATGACCCCATCCACTTGATCTTCCTTCGCAAGATGAATAAACTCTTTATCCATTGAAGAAATGACAAGAATCTTCTTAACTTGACTCTCTTCCCATTGCTCCTTAGAAACAACTTTATATAGATATTTTGGGTTAGAAGTTTGTTGCAGGATTTCTCCATTTGCAAGTTCAATTTCTGGCTGACTGACTTGTGTTTGAGGCTTCCACGGAATTGAGATAACTAAATCCTTGCAAATTGGCTGCAGAAGCTATCAAAGCTAAAAAATATTTATTCATAAACTCTTCCTAATTGAAAAAATTGGCATAATATAGAACCTTAATTTCCTTATCAATATATCTAGAAACTATGCTTCGTTTTTTTAGAATGCTTATTCTAGCGGACGCAGCGGACATAGCGGACGAAACGGACGCAATAAAAAGCAAAGTCGTGGCAATTGCCCGGCGGTGGGGTGCTGTACTCCTCATTCGCTCGCTACCTCGCTCCGCGACTCTGTTTTTGTAAAGTCTGCTATGTCTGCTTCGTCCGCTATTAGCGCGCGCACGCACGCAGGCAGGTTTTAATGTGAATGTAATACTTAAGAAAAAGCGGCTCCTTGCGGAGCCGCTTTCGAGAATTACGGATTGATGCTGATGTTATCAAGTGTATCGAGGACTGGTGTTGTGTTGTTATCAACAACAGCTGGATATGCTGGCAACGTCCATGTACGAATTGGATTGCCCACTGGAATTTGATAGTTAGTTCCGTTACCTCTAGCAACGTTTGTATAGTATGCGTTTAAAGCATTGTCAGGTGCAACAATGTTGTCAACGATACCAAAGTCGCTGTTTCCTACAACTTCATTGTTATTAATGACGTTGTGTGAGGATGGGCAGCAAGATGCAAATGGCAAGCATCCTTGCAAATTGGCGCATGTTGCAGCATCAAATGTACAGCATATGTTGATAGCGCAGCATACTGGGTTTCCAACCAATATACCGTATCCTGTTCCGTTGATACTTCCATTCCCAATGCTATTGTTATATGAAAGTACACTGTTGATAGTGGAAATAAATTTGAATCCACCACCAATACCATCATTAGATACATTGCCTTCAGCAGTACTGTTTGTGATCAAATAATTACGGTTGAATGGTGCTCCAAAAGCTCCTAAATTGTTTCCAAGGTTAGGATCTGTTGTAAAGCCCCAAGCTTCGCCCGAGCTAGTATTGTTGTTGCCTGATGCAACACAATTGTTGAGAGTGATGTTGTCTGAACGGAATATACGGAATCCCGCAGAAATATCACCAGAGCCTGCGTTGCCTTCAGCTATGCAGTCTTCGAAGAGACCATTGCTCGATCCAAATGGTACTCCAAAGCCAACCGAAGCAAAGAAACCAGGAATTCCGCTGGGTTCTACAGCTGTTGTTCTATTTCCTTGTGCAACGCACTCACGAACGACAAAGTTTACTGTACCAGCGATAACAATACCTTCACCTTCGTTAACAACCGGAGCATCAGAACCACCGCCAGCGTTATCATTTGCTGTTACGCGGACGATAGAAACGTTGTCATTTACAGGGAAGCCAAATGCTGGAACTGAAAGAATTTCAATACCAATAGCTCCGCCATCACTTAAGTTGCCATTTGCTTCAGATTCTATAATTCTTAGATTTCTGATAGGAAATACAGTTGGAGTAGGTGGGTTTTCAAATACAAAAGCTGATGCGAGGATACCCCAGGAGTTAGTTCCAAGGCCTGTAACAGCTGAGTTATTGCGGTTGAATCTTGAGTGAACAACATCGACATTGTCAACTCCTACGAGAACTAATCCTGCAAGGAAATTCTCTGAAGAGTTTACGTCGATAATCAAGACATCATGAATAACGTCAATACCGCTTGCGAGAACGATACCACCGCTAAATGTCGACCCCACTGGATCATTGATACCATTCCTAAGAACTTCAAGATTTCTTAGTGTCAGGAAACTTGCGCCTGAATTGACACGAATTCCATACTTGGTAAAGTCTGTGATCGATCCATTTTCAACAACAACGTTATTATTTCCGTTAATGACAATCCCGCTAACATCTGACAACTCGTTGCCAAGTGCTATGACGTGATTGCATAAATCTAAGACAACGTTGTCTGAATCAATAACAATAGCAGCTGCACTTCCACTTGGGAAAAATTCGACATTTTCCTCTAAGCGATAGGTGCCTGGTCTAGTAATAGTAAAACCACCGCGTCTAATATCTCTAGCGGTAATGGGTCTTGCACAACCGCAATCTCCGCATTTTCTCTTGTGGTGTTTTTTGCAAGCCTTATCAACACTTGCTTCTGGATTGGCTGTAAACGTTAAATCTTGTGATAAAGCTTGAGAAACTCCTTTCACCACTTCTCCCTTTTGGAGTTCTTCCGTTTGAGGAGTATCGCCATAGGCATTTATACTAATACAGACGGTTGTTACTACACTTAAAATAAAATATTTAATCCTTTGCATAAAGTTCCTTTGGTTGAACTGTAGCCTTTTTTCTTAACACATAAATTTTTGAAATTTCAATTTAAAAATTTACGCTCACTTCATAAAATCCAAACTCCATTAGACACAAAGGGATAAGATAACTTTTTTCGAATTAACTAATTTAATGAGATTGAGTAAACCAGATACTGCAGCTGCGAAAGAAATTATTTAAGTAATGTGTAATCGCCAGCATATAGATTCAGTTGCAGACATAACTATAGTGAAAGGTTTATAGGCTTTAGCTTTTATAACTAAGTTAGTTATAATCAATAAAAAGTTTAATTAAAGTTAATTTTTGAATTTAACTCATTTAATTTCTATAGTATGCTAAAATAAAGATAGGTCACAGTATTTTAAATAGTAACGATATAAGTCTCTTGCACCAAAAATTGCTAAAGATCAATAGACAGTATGAGTGTTTGTAACTATTCCAAGATAAAGGAGTTTTTCTATGGCTATTCCTAATGATCCTTTGGAAGTGCGAAGAGAGGAGTGCAAAGGTCCAGCTTATCAGGCTTATCAAATTTTACACTTTGCCTTTACAGTTGCTCCCATTATTGCCGGGTTAGATAAATTTTTTAATTATCTAACAACTTGGCAACAATATCTTTCTCCTACATTTGATGTTTTAGGCAATCCACATTTGACAATGTTGGTAGTTGGAGTTATTGAAATCATTGCCGGTTTAGGAGTGTGGTTTAAACCAAAAATATTTTCTTATATTGTTGCTCTTTGGCTTTTAGGCATCATTATAAACTTGTTGCTCCTCAATAATTTTTACGACATTGCTCTTAGAGATTTAGGGCTTTTACTTGGAGCCTTAGCTTTGGGACGTCTAAGTTCTAAATTTGATGTTTAGAAAAAAGAGAGTCTTTATGGAATGCTAACATTAATGTTAGCATTCCGTTTCCCATCAGAAAGAAGATTAATTAATCAACAAAGCGGACACAGCGGACGAAGCGGACGTTACAAAAGCAGAGTCGCGACGTTTCCGCAGGCGTGGAGTGCGGTAGCGTAGCGAATGCGGAGCTACCGCCATGCGCTGCAAGACAAGCTTCGTAGCCTCTGCCGTAGGCCCTGGAATGCGGTGGCGACCGGAGGGAGCTACCGCCCTTGCCCTGACCGCCAAAAGAAATTTCAGCATAACAAGATATTGGATCAGGTTTTGAAAAACAAAACGTTGCCTGCGGTCAGGGCAAGGGCGGTAGCTCCCTCCGGTCGCCACCGCATTCCAGGGCCTACGGCAGAGGCTACGAAGCTTATTACTTAACGCGGATAGCACCCTCTCTGTCCGTCCATTCCTTTATGTGGGATTAAGGTCGGGCAGCTTTTCCTTTTTTTCTTTTTTAACTTCTGGAGATTTTTGTGCTGGTTTTACTGGCTGTGGAGCTAATGTTGGCTTAATTCTCTTTGGCCCTTCTGTCGTCAAGCTCGCAATTTTTCTTTGCAACGTGTAAATCCAAATCATCGCTGCAAAAAGAAGAAAAGTTAATATCCCTATAAGGCTATAAAGCAAAACCGGAGACTGCACTCCAATTCCAGAATTTTGATTTTCTGTCGTTCCTATATTGCCTACAGGTAATTCAACCGAAACAGCATTCGCCGCTTCAACGCTAGGCAGTATTGTCACTGTACGTGCAGGAATAAGCGCATTCCTCTTTTCTTTTTTTACCGTATCCCACCAACTTATAGAAATTTCAGGCAATACTAATGCTCCCGCTTGATTGGGAATAAAAGTATACTGCTCCTTTCGCATGCTTTGAATTTTGCCTTCCAAGATATTTTCCTGCTCTTCGGGCTTATCAGCATAAACTTTAAACTTCGAACTTTCTTTTTGCAGGTCCTCTAAATGGGGCAATTGGCTGAGCTTGATTCCTTCAGCTTTAATGACAAAACTGCGAGAAAAAGGCTCTCCAACCCGCAGGGTTTGATCATTAGACCATTGCTCTTCCAACGTTAACGCTTTTGCAGGTAACCAAGGCGAGACCTCAGGAATAGGTGGCTGAACATCAAGCTGGATTTCTTCCGCCGTCAATGCGAAAGATTTTAAGCGGTCGAAACCTTGCATGAGATCAAAAGGATCCAGATCATCATCAAAGACAGAACTGAAATGCCTCTTCTTTTTTTGTGCAATCGCTCCTTGAATAGAGATTGGGGGAATCGTGAGCGTACCAGATTTTAGAGGAGTAATGAGGTATGAAAATTCCACCACATAGTGTATAACTCCTCCTATATTCCGCTCTTCCAATTTAGGTTCCCCTAAAAATTCTATAATAGAGTCATTTAACTGCATTTTCTGTGCTTGAACATTATAGAGTGGCAACTTTGAAGTCAGGATAGCTGTATAGATTATAGGCTCATTTTTATAAGGAGCAGCATTATTCACCTTGGTTATAACTTCAACTCCGTTACCTTCTTCCTTTGGATTGCGAGTTGAGCCTTTCGTTACATTGAGTGTAATCGGTTGCGTAGATAGTGGTCCCTCTGATGTTTCAATAGTAATTGCTGGAATTTGCACGGCGCCTTCAATTTTTGGAACCAAAGATAGCTTCCAAATAATACTGGAAGTCACCTTTCCATTGACGATGGTTGTATTGGAGGATTGTTGCTGCGAATTGATCACAAAATTCTTTTTCAAATCATTGATACTAGGAGTTCCCTTGGGAGTACTGTTTTTAAGTGCAAGATTTAGGGAAAAACTTTCGTTTAAATTGACTTGAGCACTGCTTACACTAGCTGTAAATTCTCCCGCAAAAAGAAAAACAGCATAAGTGAAATTTAGAAAGAATGCTGATAATGCGATAAAAAAAGGCTTTTTTACCATGGGTCAACTTCCTCTTTAGTACCGTTTTTCTTGGATTCCAAATAAAACTTGTTCTTTAGGAATGATTTTGGATTATTTTTTATTTGATTGAGCCAAAGGTCAGCATCAAGATCTTCTTGAGATCGAACTTTTGCTTGCGCTTTTCCTTCCTCGGAAGATTTCGGTTGTTTTTGAGCTCGTTTCTCATCCTGACCCATCTGTTGGGGTTCTTTTTCCTTCTCGCTTTTTTTGGAGGACTCTTTTGAATTATCTTTACCTTTATCTTTAGCTTCGTCTTGTTTCTGATCCTTATTATCTTTTTCTTCAGCAGAACTCGAATCGTTTTTTGACTGATCCTTTTGATCTTGTTGTTGTTGATTTTGTTTATTATTTTGATCAGACTTGTTTTCTTGACTTTGATCGTTCTTCTGTTGGTCCTGTTGATCTTTTTCGTCTTGTTGATTCTGCTGCTTTTGCTGCTCTAACATTTTTTTGACTAATTCCAGATTTTCCTTTGCTTCCTTATGATCTGGCCATTTTTTAAGCACATCTTCGTAAGCTTCGATTGCTTCTTGAAGTTTATTCTGTTGAACGAGAGCATTGCCTAAGTTATATCCTGCGCTAGAGGCTACCTCAGGACGGGTAGATTGGCGAAACATCTCTTCCGCAGCTTCGTAATTTCTCGAACGATAATAAGCTACACCTTTCCTGTATGGATCCTGAAAGGCTTCGCTTGCTGAAGTAAAGTCTCCATCCTCGAAAGACTGACTGGCCTGCTGTTCACCATTATAGAAATAACTTTTCAGAGAAGCTTCGGAGTAAATAGGCATCAATAAAACAAGCAAACAAGCAAAGATATACCCTCTTCGATACCACAAAAGAAAGAAAGGTAGCACAGGTAACAGGAAAAGATAGAACTGCTCCTCCCAAATACGCTGGATCTTATGAGCCTGTTGTTGCACATCCGCTTTCTTTTCAAGATCATCAAAAATGAGGGTAACCCTTTCTGAATGGTCTGCATCAAAATAACGCCCATGTCCAATATTGCTAATCTCGCGGAATTTCTCTTTTTCCAACTTGGAAATGATCGGAGACCCATTTTTTTTGATGACATTGCCTTTGCGATCTTTGAGTGGCGCTCCTTCTTGAGAACCTACTCCGATGGTGTACAGAACAATTCCTCGTTCGGCCAAACTTTTGGCAGTGTGAATCGCGCTTGCATCCTCAAAACCTCCATCACTGATCACTAACATAGCCTTATTTGTTCCAGGTTCATTCTCCAACATCACTGCCCCCATCTCAAGAGCAGGAGCAAGCTTACTTCCTTGCACGTAGACCAGATCTGTATCTAATGACGGTAACAAATGTCGAATTGTTTCCTTATCTTCGGTCATTGGCACGATCATATGAGGATCAGCAGCAAAAACAATGAGACCTACTTTAGCTCCATTGGACTGATTGAGAAGGTCTTCGATTTTTTGCTTAGCCCGTCCAAGACGTGAAGGGGAGATATCTTTAGCATTCATCGACTCTGATAAGTCCAAAAGAATGGCTAGGCTTTGATCGCGCGTATAAGTATCAATTTCCCGAAAATTCCAGCGAGGTCCTGCTAATGCAAAAACTAAACAGCTCCATACAATCGACCAGAATAAAAGTTGAGTCCATATCCTTTTTTTCTTCTGCTCGCCACCAAGAAGTAAGAAGGGGATGAGGTGTTTATCAATAAACTTCTCAAGCTGATGGATAGGTTTTTGTCCTCGAAAGTAAAAGAAAAACAAGCCCCAGATAATAGGAATGACAAGCAGTGCTAAAAGCCATAAAGGATAAGCAAAATGCAGTTCGTTAAGAACCATAGACCCTTCTCCTATATAACAATTGCGACAGGGTTAAAGCTAACAAGATCACTAAAGAAGCAGTTAAGGGGTAATAGTAAAGGGGTTCACGGATAAGATACAAAGTCTCATTAGCTTCACTCTTTTCAAGTTCATCGATCTTAGCGTAAATCGAAGAGAGCATTTTCTGATTAGTTGCCAAAAAGTACTGACCCCCAGTTTCATTAGCGATCTCTTTCAACAACTCCTCATCCATGGTTACCTCTCCTACACCATAACCTCCAAACTGATTTGAAAAAGGAACCGCGCCGCTTCTGCCAATCCCGACGGTATAAATCCGCACACCATATTGCTTAGCTAGTTTGGCAGCTTCTAGAGGGGGTATACTGCTGGCATTATCTTCTCCATCTGTTAGCAAGATAAGGACTCTTGATCCTTCAGGTCGTTCTCGCAAGGTTCGAACTCCTTGCCCGATAGCATCCCCAATAGCAGTAGAATTTCCTGCCATTCCAGGAACAGTATCATTGAGCATACGAATCACTGAAGTTGTATCTAATGTCAGCGGAGCATGTAAATAAGCGTTTTGTCCGAATAGAATAAGTCCTACACGATCTCCTTGACGCCCCTTAATAAAATCGCTTACCACTTGTTTTGTTACATCCAAACGATTGATCGTTTTAGTTGAGGTGGAAAAATCTAATGCTTGCATAGATGCCGAGATATCGACAGCCAGCATCAGGTCATAGCCCTTATTTTTAACTTGTCGAAATTGATCTACATTCTCAGGTTGCATTAAAGCCACTATAAGCAAAGTCCAAGAGAGAAAAAGGAGGCCAAAGAAAATTAAAGCACCTCTTTTTTTAGATTCATTCGATGATGGAAAAATGTTTCTCAATCGTTTGACTGAAGGAAAATAGATCTCTGCGGATTCGTTGGATTTTTTTTGTCGTGAAGGAAAAATCCATCGGAAAAGTAATGGCAAGGGGAGCAAAACTACAAACCAAGGATAATGAAAGTGAAACATATCAATACACCCAATATCTAACTGCTTGTATTAATTCTTTGATCTGCTCCATAGACAGATTCCCATGGGAAGGTGCATAGGGAATTTCTACCAAAAGTTTCCCTTTTTCAGTCCAATCATATTGTTTGGGATCATGTTCTTTTAGCCATCTTAGCCAATCTTCTCCAACTAACCCTGCACATTCCTTCCTAGGGAAGCGACGGACCACTATACGGCGCAAATATTCAGAAAGTTGTATGACTGCCTCTCCAGAAGTGTGAGGAGATAAATTTTCTTCCAGATCATCCAATCTCCTAAATGTATCTCTCTTCCAACTTCGCAAATAACGAATTCGTCTCCATAAGAGCCAAAGAATACTTCCTAAGACAACAATCCCTAAAGCAATGACGACCCACCAACCCATAGCTAAAGGCCATGAGCTGATCACATCAATCCCTTCAATATCATGCAGCTGTTCCATTAAAGAAGGCATCTTTTCCTCTTCGCTATGTTTTTAAGCCCAAAGTGAAGGTCGCGGTGTATATCCGATTCTGTTGAAAGTGCGATGAGCGGAATTTTAAAACGTCTTGTAAGACTATTCAGATGATTGCGATTTTCCTTCCATTGAGCCCTATAATTGTCACGTCCTTTAATGCTGTCTGTATTTACGTATATTTTTTCTTTGTTCTCTCCGCAAAAACCCATGACACCCACAGGAGCTAAAATTTGATCAGCAATATCATTGATCGAAATGAAAATGACGTCGCAACTTTTGCTAAGACGGCTTAATCCAGATTCTTTGGAAATGCCTGAATCAAGATCCATAAAGTCGCTAATGAGATAAACTAATGATCCTGGATGTGCAACCTTAGAAATATGCTGCAGAGCAGTTGACATAGGAACATGATGTTGCTCAATTGGAGGTTTAGTAAATGCTTTGAGCATCATACATAACGCCTGACGTGTTCGTTTGGATGAAACGTATTGTAATCCGCTTGGAACGTCCCCAAAAAAACAACTGCTGATCCGGTCCTGATGTGCCAGAGCTCTCCATCCTAAAAAAGATGCGCAACGAGCCGCTTGGACCGACTTAAATGTATTCCTTGTGCCAAAACGCATTGAAGCGTTCATATCGACACAAATGATGGTGTGCCGCTCCTTTTCTTCTTTGAAAAGTTTTAAGTGGGGAGAACCTGTACGGGCAGTTACCCTCCAATCAATATTTCGGATATCATCCCCAGGAACATATTCACGGACAGCATCAAAGTCTAAGCCCTGTCCGCGAAAAGGGGAGTGATGGTTTCCTGGCGCGGTTGAGCTGACCTTGCGTCTAGAAACATTCAGCTTGTCGAGCTTGCGATCTTTGAAGGCAATAAGTTCGTTAAAGTCAGGATAAAGCATGCGCACACCTATTTTTAAGGAATGGCCACTACTTCCAAAAGTTTGCGAATAATATCATTTCGCGACAACCCGTCAGCTTCTGCCTCATAAGAGGGGTAAATGCGGTGCCTTAAAACTGGGAATGCTACATCGTGAATATGTTTTGGAGTCACATATTCTTCCCCCCTGAGCCATGCAAGAGCTTTTGCGCAACGTATAATGGCAATAGTTGCTCTTGGAGAAACCCCATGAGCGATCCATCTTGCAAGTTCACGATCATATTTTTCAGGAGTACGGGTCGCAGAAGCTAGAGAAACGACATATTTTTTTAAGTTTTCTGAAATATAATGATGGGATACTGCCTGACGAGCTGTGAAAACTTCCTGTATTGATGTGAGGGGCGCCGAGGCCTCTTTTGAATGCTGCTGTCTCTTTTCATCAAGTTCGATGATCTGTAGTTCTTCGTGATGATTTGGATAGTTCACTTCAAGATGCATCATAAATCGATCGAGTTGCGCTTCAGGCAAATTGTAAGTTCCTTCTTGCTCTATGGGGTTCTGTGTTGCAATAACCATATAAAGTTCTGGAAGGGCATAACTCTTATGTCCAACGGTCACTTGTTTTTCTTCCATAGCTTCAAGAAGTGCCGATTGCACCTTTGCAGGTGCACGGTTGATCTCATCGGCGAGAAGAATATTGTTGAAAAGGGGGCCTTTACGGAAAACAAAGTCGCTTTTTTCGTGAATATAGATTTCTGTTCCGATCAGATCAGAAGGAAGTAAGTCAGGAGTGAATTGAATGCGATGAAATGCACCCTCGATGCCATCTGCGATAGCTTTAGCGGAACGAGTTTTCGCTAATCCTGGCATCCCTTCAAGAAGTGCATGGCCATCGGTGAGAAGACAGACCAACATCTGTTCAATGATTTCATGCTGTCCAATGATCTTATTTTGAATCGATTTTAAAAGATTAGATAGTGGATGATGTACAGTTTTTTTTATCTTTTCTTTTTCTTGCGTTTGAACAAAGACCATAGTTCACCTCTCAAGTATAAGAAATATGTTTTGTTGGATTGAAGCGAACTATAGCATGCAGCGAAAATTTGATCAAAATCTTCATTGCAAGAATCGGCATTTATTTTATGTTTATAAAAAATCTGAATCTCCCAACAGGGGAAATGACTTTGTTTTAAAGGGCTACGAGATACTAAATACACATTGACCAAATACCAATCGTAAATTGGTACTTGGTCAGAATAAGAATTAGAGAGAACGTGGAGTTAATCTGATGAGCCTTCCTAATTGTCCCTCAAAGAACATATCTCCATGGTAGTAAGGTTGGATCATTGTTCCTTGAGTCATTGCAGGAAGAAGAGGAGAACGAGCGATCTCCCTTCCAGTTTTTGCATCCCGCCATACAGCAAAATCGTTTAGATTGTTTCCTGGAATTTCAAGTCCAGGAATATCTGTACCCACTATAATACGCTTACGTTTCGAACCTATAAGCGCGGTAAATTCGGTGGTTGTTTGATTGACTTTCCAAGCGATTTCCAACCCTGATGGTGTTAATCTGATCGCTGCTAGTTTCCCTGGCAATGCATCTATTGCATAAATTAAATGACTATCTGGATCAGCTGATACTGAAGCTGGAGCCCAACTAATTGCCGGAACTCCACCTTTGGCGGCTGTTGAAAATGCTGCAGCTACCAGGGGCGGAATAGGATCCCCTAAAAAGGGCTGAATGGAAAATTGCCTAGAGGCATCTGACTGGTTGATTGCAATAACGCTTAATGCAGTTGCAGAAGGAAGCGTGTTGACTTGCCCTACAACCCAATCATTCATTACAACATAGGATGTTGCAGTTGTTTGGCCATCTAGTGTAACTGTTCCTGGATTCCAAGTGGGATCAAGAATGAATCTTCCCTTTTTCACACGATATCTAATTAAAGTTGTAGCCTCGACTAGATAAACATAAGTGTGTCCTTTGTGAACTCCAATAGTTGGACGTGCTGCAACAGGTTCCTGGAGTGTGATTGTATCAATAACTCTCATACAATGGGGGTCCACAGAAACTAATACAGAAGAAGGGATATCAGTAGGATCTGGACAGTTTAATAAGGCATCTGGACCTTGTAGGCTACATCCCGCCTGACGATAAACCGATTTCATCACTAAAACACCATCTGGAGTAGCGTTAAATCCATTGTAAGATGTGTTTCTGGGCTCACCTTGTCCTGTGGGCAATTCCAGGGTTTTAATGACATGACCTGTTTCTGGATCTAACTTCGACAATCTATATCCATAGATGACATAAATAAAACTATCTCGAAGAATACCCATTGAGCCTGGATAGTCCCATTCGCCATTTACGCTGGTGTTGATCAATTGATTGTACCAAATCGGCTCGAGAGTGATTGGATTGACCTTCGCGACAAATGCTCCAATGGATCCTGGTTCATCCCCATAACCTCCTCCATAAATGAAGACGCTATCCGAATCTAAGTAACACATGTTGTACCCAGATGGATAAAGGGAAGTTGAAGAAAGGGTATCCACTTGATTATTGCCTTCGAAAGAGCCTCCAAATTTTGCTTTCGGAAATACGTGAGAACGGCCCGAGTTATAATGCTCAAATGCAGAGAGCGATGGATACCAGGGCTTATTCTTGTCTTTATGATGGTGATGATGACAATTTTTACATACATCAGCAGCTAGAACAGTTTGAAACAGGCATAAAAATAGAAAGCAAATGAGTCGCATGATCTTTCCCCTTAGAAAGTTGGATGTACTCTTCTATAGGGGAGAAACTGATTATTTCAAATCTATCTTTGAAAATTTACCGCGAGAAGCTTCTGAAAAATTGAAGTTAAATTCACATGCTAACAATAAACTCGATGAGTCAAAACGACTGACTATCTGTCAGTCGTTTTGCTGAATTCCATGGCTTTGTCAGCTAATGGGGTGACTTTTTCAAGGATGGTAGGGTCTCTTAAACGTGGCACCCATTTTTCTAATTCGATTGTGTCACTCACTACGTATAAAGCCAATGCTTCAAAACCACGGCTTTGTTTTTATAGCGTCCGCTTTGTTCGCTGTGTCCGCTCAGTTGCTAATGGAAATTCACTAACTTTAGTTTATGATTCCAAACCAGCCACCGGTATCGCCGCCAACCCACATACGACCTGCCATGGTTGGGAAATATTGTTCGCAAATTCCTAATAATTCTCTGTCTTTAGTAATGTTATCCCCAGCTTTGTAACCTTTAGGAATAAAAATTCTACCTTCGTAATGACCTTCTACCCTTATTTGACCTAAGACATAAATGCCATTGCCAACACCGTAGACTGCCATATCTTTATCATGGGTATATATTGCTACATAACCACCTTCTTCTCCTTGGTAGTAGTTAAATGTAGGTAAATATTTTTTCTCGAAACGAGAAGAAGCTGGCCAATTAATAACTGTTTTTCCGTCCGTGTAAATTTCAAAATCTTCTGGGAGATAATAAGAAGTAGCATGAACATTCAAAGCACTAAAACAACCAAAAAGAAACAAACCTAATAAAATATTTTTCATATCTTGGCTCCTCTATTTAAAAACGTTAGATCGAGGGGCTGATGATACAAAATGAAAACGAACAACACAAGTTTAAATCGTGTTGTGGCCAGCTTCCATGGACCAGCGTGGAAATCTTCAATGGCGTGAACTTCAATAATTTTGCGTGGAATGGCATGATAGCCCCTGCGTCAAAAATAGGTTTTTCTTTAATCTGCATGTAAAGGCTTAATCTTTTTAGGCTATAAGCGATCGATTTCTTGCCAAACATTCACAGAAGAATATTAGGAAAGTTAAAAGAAAAAAGCCGCGAAGTGAGCTTCGCGGCTTCAAGGCTAGGAGATTATGGAGCCTTATGGAAAACATGGTATGTCGCAGGACCGCCAATACCTGTTCCAATAAACACATAATCATTGACGACAGTGATAGGTGCACCAATCGAACCGCCAAAATTGGCAAATTCGAATTCATCACCATTCTCAGCGTTGATTGCTCGAATCTCTCCACGTGAGTTAGCAGTGTAAATCACACCGTTCGCTTCAGTAATGGAAGGTAAAGTCGCACCAACATGAACGTTAGTCCATTTTACATGTCCATTGTGAGCTTTTAAAGCGCGAATATAGGTATAATCATAATTGTTGATGTAATCCAACAACTGGAGCAATGGAGCAAGATCTCCAAATCTCAACCCATATTGTACGAGTATGCTAAAGGCTCCATAATCAATTCCAGATGCATCTGTGATTGCAGGAGCATAAATAACTCCATCTTTATAGGCTGCTCCAGAGTTACCAGCGATGGATGGAACTGCATCTTTTGGAATAAGATGAGTATGCCATATAGGTTCGCCTGTTTTTCTGTCAAAAACTCTGTAAACACCTTTTTTGCTGCTAGCACCCACTACTCTATGGTGATGGTTTCCGCATTCAGAACGAATTGTGAAAAGGTTTGGACTTGCGCCGTTGTCTAAGTTAGGTCCGCAAGCAAATTGGAAAGAATAGACGTCATTTTTAACATATTGCTGGCTCCAGATAACTTCGCCTGAATTTGTATCAATTGCCAACAAAGCGTCTGTCAATGGACTAGCTGGTGGAAATGTTGCATTAGATGTACCTACGAACATATAATCCAAATGTTCATCTACAGCACCAGTAGAGAAAGTACCTCCTGATGGACCATACCCTGAAGAAGCTGGGCTAACTCTTGTTCTCCAAATGAATGCGCCTGTAGTTGCATTAAATGTGTGGAAACCACCTCTGTAAAAGGGGAATAACTCTAATGTTTCATGTGCAACACCGTTTGAAGTTGCGACGATCACCTTATTTTTAGTGATCACAGGGCCTGCAAAAACGTTTGCTTCATTTCCTGTGAAACCTGGATCTACATCGACAGGATTTCCACCATTGAAGGTTGGAATAGGAACTAAATTAAGGTCTAAAGCATATAATCTAATTCCACCTGCTGGTAATGCAGCAACTGAAGATGTTACAGCGTAAACGACTCCATTTGCAATTGCCAAAGGGCCACTTGATGTTTGTCCAGCTGGATAAACAAAAGATGCCAATAAAGCGCCAGTTGCAATGTCGCGCTTAAATATTGTGCCAGTGTCGTCTGTATAATATACAGCATTACCAACAACTACTGATGCAGCTTGAACTGAACCACCGCTGATGGACCAAATTTCTTGAAGTAATCCGTTTCTAATATCGTCAAAAGTAATTGTAGTGCAAGGGCTGCTTCGAGTGTTATGTAAATCGTGGTTAACACTTGGCCAATCACAATTTTCTACATCTGGACCTGCTGCCACTGCACTGAAAACAGGTGCGAGCATCAGCAGCGCTAATGAATAAATTTTTTTCATGTTTTCCCCTTATTTTTGGTTCTTTTGTGAACCTTGTTTAACATGTGTATTCTTAAAATAATATTTTTACAATCTCAAAGAATGATCGATAAAAGGCACTTCTTCATACAATCTAGAACGCTGGTCAATAAGGGTGAATATGCAGAAATAGTTACCAGGCTTAATTTAAATAGCTAACTGCTTTTGTGTTTTCAGATTGACACGATAAAAAAATTATTTTATCCCACCTTTTTGAATTTGAGAACCTTGATCATAGCTTAAATGTGTAGAAGTATGATTAGAATTATATACATTTTTTTTCTGTTTATTAATTGCTTAGCTGCGGCTGAAGATTCATCTGCAAAATTAAAAACGCTTGTTCTCATTATCGCGACCGATGATAAGCCAGCATACAAGGAACTTCAGAAAATTTGGGAAGTCTATATGAATAGCGACTCCGAACATTTTGAAGTCTATTTTTTACGAGCTGATCCCAATCTATCCTCAGCTTATGAAATTAGAAAAAATGAAATTATTGTTAAAACCGAAGAAAATTATACTCCAGGCATCGTTAACAAGACTATTCTTGGAATGCAAGCCATGCAAGACCGCTTAAAAGAATTTGATTATGTTATAAGGACGAATCTCTCTTCATTTTTTCCTTTTGAGAATCTTTTGAAGTATTTAACAAAACTTCCAAGAGTTAATTGCTATGCAGGAGTGGCTCAATATCATACAAAGAAACTCGGACTTCCCCCTGAAATCCCATTTGTTCATTATGTCAGTGGAGCTGGAATAATACTTTCTAGAGATTTAGTAGAGTTATTTATAAATAATAATCATAAATTTGAAAGGTATAAAAGAGCATTGCCAGATGATGTTTTCATTGGAATGTTTTATAATAGAAACAAAATCAAAATCTCTGAAGCACAGCGATGGGACTATCCCACATATAATTTGTGGTTGGAACACAATCATAAGATTGAAGAACATGCTTATCACTTTAGAGCAAGAAATAGCTACGCTCTTAGGCAAGTTGAAGATCCCTATGAAGATGAATTGCTCGTACTAAATGCACTTCTAAAAAAATATTACCCTCATTTAATAGCTGATCAATCGGCTCAACATCCCTTACCTTGAGATTTCATCCACTCAAGTTTTACGAAACTGATTCGTATTTCACTAAAGATACGATCATTTTCAGAAATTTTTCCCCTATTCCAAGAATATCCTGCAATGAATTCTTCTCTAATAATTCATTAAATTTTTTGGAATCATCTTTACCCCGAAGAATACAAACCTAACTGTAGACAATATAGCTTAAAAGAGTTAATATAACTCATTCTTCTCCATATGTTTATCATGAATTAAGTGAATCAACTACTATGACTAAAAAAAGAGGCAGTCAGACTGTCAGTGTTTTGGACGTTGCGGCATATATACAGCAAAACTATCCTAAGATCCATCCAGTTCCGGCCTGGAAAATGCATAAACTCATGTTCTTTTGCCAAATCTATTCATTGGTGAGGGAAAATATCTCCTTTTTTAGAGAAGAAATCTTGAGCACTGAAAAGGGAATAGTGATTAAGGAACTTATTCCGCAGCATTTTAATAAATTATATGTAGGCGGAAGTTCAATTGGAAACTTAAATCATCTTTCATTAAAACAGGTCGATCTGATTGATGAGGTGATTGAAAGTTATGGGCAAATGACCTCGGAAGAACTAGACAAACTTATTGCAATGCAATCTCCCAACAACGGAGTAAGCAAATCTGGTCCAGTCAGCCTTCAAAAAATGCAGACCTTTTACGCAAATTTAATCTAAACCTTGTTTCGTAAGAAGATTTTTCAATAGTTACTTCATTTTCAAAATTTTTTTTCATTGCTTGAAATAACTAATTTTAATTTGATCTATTTTAAGTGGCTAATAAACCTCAGATAAAGAGGAATGATGTCAGAAATTTGGATATTAGCATCCCTATGGATAGTTTTAGCTCTCATTTCGACCTTCATTTCAGTGAAATTAGGCATTGCAACAGCCTTATCAGAGATCCTTGTTGGTATTACTGCCCAAGCTATCATCGTAACCTACTTTAGTGGATTTTCACTAGGGGCTAATGAATCGTGGGTTGGATTTTCCATCATGCCCCATGCACAGTGATCATTGTTAAGCTAGACCACCACAAATAATTCGATAGGACAAGTCCCTTCCTAAATTTTTCATTCATCACTCCAAAACTAAATTTTTCATGTGGAGCTCCATTTGATAGTGTGGTACTGGATGCCAGCTTGCAATGAACTCCCCAATAATCTTAAAACCTACTTTTTGATACACATGGATGGCTCTTGTATTTGTTGCTTCAGGGTCTATTAAAATCCTTTTCACATGCGAAAAATGATGGGTCAAAAATGCTTTGATCATAGGCACAGCCAGCCCCTTACCTAGATAATTTATGTTGCAAATGAATAAATCCAGTGTAATAGCTTCTTTTCCTTCTGGAGAAGTTATCAAAAAGGAAAAAGGAATGTCGTTGTCAAAGCCGATCCAATAGGTTGTGTCAGATTCACCACGGAAGAACTTTTCCAAGCCATTTAAAGTACTCTGCAGCCCCGTCCCATGCATCCATTCCTTGATGTGTTTTTGTTCAAACCATTGATGGAGCAATACCCTTTGAGAAGCTTCGACACGAGCAAAATGAAAGACTGATTTAGAAATATCTGGTTCCATATTACGCCAATATACTCAAGATCAACTAAGATTTTCCAAGGTATTTATCAAAGAAGCGAACCATTTCTTGGTAAGCTTGTTTGGATTCAGGGGAATCCAATACTTGCAGATAAAAGGCGTGTGAACATCCTTCAAAGACTTGCAAATAGGCATCAATACCCGCTTCTCTCAGCTTTTGATGAATCCGAACTGTATTGCTCAAAAAGAGATCCCGTGTCCCTGAAGTTAATATCGTAGGAGGAAACCCTTTCTTAAAATCTCCATAAATAGGGGAGATCAATGGGTTTTTCATATCATTCGTACCAGCATACAATTTGGCTATACTGCTTAAAAGGCCATCATAGGTGACTAGAAAATTATCCAAGTCTTGATTTGTAAAATAGAAATCTCCGGTTTTCGTAATGTCGATAAACGGTGTTCCTAAACCAACTACAGCAGGCTGGGGAAGATTTAGCTCTTTCAGTTTAAACATTGCTGCAGCAGTCAATCCACTTCCTGCCGAAGTTCCAAACATTCCCACATGACTTGGCTTATAGGTTTTTAGAACTTCTTTATAGACCGCTATAACGTCATCTAGACCTGCTGGAAACGGATAATCTGGTAGCATCCTATAATCAATTGAAATAACCTTGATTTGTCCATAGTGTGCCATCGCCATCGCCTCTGGCACACTTCCTTCACCGCCATTAAGGATATATCCACCACCGTGAACATAGACTAAAACGCGATCTTTGTTTTTTAAGGCGTTCTCTATTTTGTCTTACGAGCTCCGCCTTCTTTAGCAGTTCTCCCACTGTACGTGTTTTAACCTTCGCTTTTTTGTCTCCTCGTAATGTCTGCATATTTGGGTAAAACGGCTCCCTTGCGCTGCGGGCACGTTCTGCACCTTCAGCTTCATTAGAAATGATTGTAGAGACTTGTACAAAAAGATGCGCTAGGGACAAATCTACCCCATCACAAATCAATCTTTTAACACTGCCTGCATAATCGGCTTTCCAAGCAGGATCCACTGGAAGAGGAACCTCTGCAGGCCATCCCGGAATGGCGCTAGCTGGAAGTAAAATCCTGTAGCCTACCGCTTCATATCCTTGACATCTTCGATTAAACATTCTTTCAAGCAAAGGAACTCTAAGATCTGCATAATCGTAAACCTGTACTTCTTGTTTGCTTGCATAGAGGCGATGAAGCCTGCCAACATACTGAGCAATGGTACCTTTCCAGGAGACAGGCATGGTAAGGAAAAGCGTGTCAAGACGGGCATAATCAAAACCTTACCTACAAACTTTCCAGTAGCCAAAAGAACACGGGGTTCATTATCTGCTGCAAGAAAGAAACAAGGTTCATTTAAGAGCATTGGATAAATACCCATGACGAAATCCTTTCCAGAATCATCATGACCCAATAAATGCCAACGTACTACATTCTCGTTAATTGGCAAAAAGCATTGATGTCTACATTCGGAACATTTAATTTTGGGTTTTTCGCAAATTCCACGTACCCATTCATTCCCACAAGCAGGTGAATAGCCGGCTTTTCCTGTTTTCCTACTTTCGAATCTCTGAGGATAAAGGTCTTCGCGACCTTTGAATAGTGAACAAAAAAAGCTATTTTTTCTGAGGAGGAAGATTTTTGCGTTATATTAGGAATGGCCATTTGCAGATTCAATAAATAGTTTTAAAAAAGAGTCGGCGTCTCTTTGATTTTTGAAAATAATAAATTCAGTTTGAGGATATTTTTGTCTAAGCTCTTCGATTCTAGTTCTTTTTTCCTTATCAAACTTCCAAGTATATTTCAAAATTGCCATTGTAACAGCTCTCAAGCCACCAAAGTCTTTTTCATAGTTGAATATCCTTTTGAAAAGCCTGAAAAAACAAATAAGACGAGAAAAGTGGAAGTAAATCAAAATATCAGCCTTGGCAAATCTCATTTCAAAAGTTGAAAAAGAACACCCTTCCACCACCCATGCTTCTTCACTGAGAATAGATTTTTGAACTTCTATAAATTCTTGCTTATCTTTCTTTTTCCCATCGGGCTCGAACATGTGTTTATCTAAATGGTGCACAGGAATATTTAAAAGTTTTCCAAGCTTCGATGCAAATGTAGATTTTCCGCTTCCTGGAAGGCCAATCAAAGCAATTTTTTTGATGTTCGTTCTATTTACGAATGCCATCCATTTCCTCCGTTGGCAAGAGATTCAAGATAACTGAGATTGAACTGATAGAGTTTTGAGTTTCTGGAATCCCAGGTTCCTCTTTTAATAGTGAAGCCAACCGCTGCAATGGCTCTGCTTAAGTACAAAAGGGGCATCATCCGCTTATAATCAGGAACTTTTCTAATGGAATCGTATCCTTCTAAGAATGAGCTTTTACATCCCGCAGGCCACTCTCCGAACTCCAACGGACAGAAATCATCCTCAGCAAATCCTCCTCTGCCGGACGACCAGTCAATGATTCCACGCACTTTTCCATCAGAAGCAATGATGTTTCCAGGGCGGAAATCGCGGTGTATAATACACGGACCGTCGGCGGATAAAAGCAGATCGATATCTTTCTCGAAATAGAACCTGCATGTTTTAAGCAGGCTCTCAGGCAGATGGCCTTTGCATTCTTCGAGACCCTCTTCGAATTTCATAGTAAAAGGAATTCGAGGGTCGCTGCTCAAATGGGCTGGATCGGTCAGGTCTCCATAGCCTTCGGCATGTTCGAGGTGGATGCGGGCAAGAAGCTCACCGATTTCCGATGCCAAAGTTTTAGTGATCGTTTCTGGTTTAAGAAGATCCCCTTGGATGCATTCCATCAAAACAGCTGCATCCAGTCCCTTTTCCGGTTCTATCAGCTGAATGATCTTAGGCACAAGGATCTTGCCGGCAAAACGGCTTAAAAAATAAGACTCTCTTAAAAAGTCTCCTTTTCGAGAGCAGACTTTTAAAATCAGATCAGGGCGCC
>JBDHQB010000025.1:0-34041 GCA_039806825.1 Parachlamydiaceae bacterium
CGAAACTTATTTTGCAACACAAAGTCCGTACTCTGTTGTGGCAAGATGTTTGTCACTCAACGCATGGCGGTAGCTCCCTCCGGTTGCCACCGCATTCCAGGGCCTGCGGCAAAGGCTGCGAAACTTATTTTGCAACACAAAGTCCGTACTCTGTTGTGGCAAGATGTTTGTCACTCAACGCATGGCGGTAGCTCCACTCCGTTCCCCAAAAAGTGAAGGAGTGCAAGTCTTCAACTTAGTAGCGTAGATTTAGTATACGCAACACCTTAATCTACTGGGGTGTTTTGAGGGGGAGCAAGATCTAGAATATGGAGATTTAATATTGCCTTAGCATTGCATAACGAGGCTTCTCTTAATAGATCTATATTATTTTCAAAAACTTTGTTCGCTAACATATGCTGGAAAAATCTTAATAGGAAATTGTTAAAGTTCTTTTTTGCTTCGTCTAGTTCGTGTGCATCTAACTTGGTTTCATTCACAGATTTATCCAAAATATTCATCAATTTCAAAATGTTCAGAGCAAGTTTTGCCCTCGTTGCTTTTGATAAATCGTCAGTAACCAAATTGTGTGCTAAGACAACTTTAAGAATGATATCCTCAAATTTTGTGATAAAGTCAGCTTCTGTAGTGACTGGAATAAGAATTCTAATAAACGATAACGTATCAGCAGAGTAATTTGAATCATATTTTTGATAAACGAATCCTTGCACTGCTAAAAACAGTTTCAAATATTTATCGATGACGATTTCATCTAAACATACATCTAAATTACTACTCGCAATACATGATTGAAGCAGAGTGATGCATTTTTTACAGACTCGTTCATATTCCTTTGCAAGAGCTACTTTTTTTGTTTTATCCATAGTAATCAAAGGGTCTAGGAATGCACACAGAACTTTAATGGATAAATTTTTCTCTGCTTCACTATCCGAATTTATAGACCCAGAGATAAATGGGAATAGCGTCTCAAATGTACTGCTGTAAATGGCAAAATTTTCACGCAACGCGTAGTTTATCATCGGTATCATGCACTTGTAGACGTGCATTCTTACTTCTGGGTCATTCATTTTTGGAAAATAGGTACTAAAAATGCTTTCAAAGTTTGCAGCTCTAGCTTGTTGATTAAGGTAATGAAGTCGATGGTAGGGTTGGTTAACTGCCAAAATTAATGGATCTAATCCGTATCTAATTCCGATGGTTAAGGGGATCTCAGGAAGATTTGTAAATAGCTCCTTTTGGTTGCATATAAAAACAATAGGAAGCACAAAATATTCCCCAAAAATTTTAAATAGCTTGTGTCCTAAACTAATGTATGTGGGAAACTCCTCAAAAAGGAGATAAAATCCCAAGTTAATTTCATCAAGCTGAATGTAGTGTAATAGATTGTCATAGGCTGCATCCAAAAAGTAGGCACTATTTTCAGTTGTTGTCTGCGAATGGGAAGCACATTGGATGTAAAGCCTTGCAAGCCTTAAACGATAATCTGCTAGGCTCAATATTCTATTTTGAGGCTCAGCAATCACACAATATGTGGTTCTTTCGTCCTTTACTTGCATGAACTGACGAAAACGGGAATCTCCGCTAACAATTTTATACGCATTTTGATTTCTGATTATAACCTTAACGTAAGCATCTAGAATTTGTTTGTGTTCTTGAATAAGTCCCTTTTTGCACAGTTCTTTGATGTAAAGGAGTAATAGGGTGATAAATTCATTTGTGATTAGGCATAGGGGGTCATAATCAGTACATTTTTGTAAAAAATGAGTCGCTTTTTCGATTGTTTCAACTTTGTCACTTTCACGCATGAGAGAATTCCATTCATGAAGAAGCAACAATGAAGCTGCCTCGAGAAAATCTTTCGATTTCTTTGCACATGAAATAGTATGCGTTCTCAGTAAATTTAAGTGGGGTTCCACATCATTAAGGGGTTTTCTTAAAGTAGCATCAAGCACTTGCAATAGCGAACTTTCGTCTATATTTGTGGGAAAAACGTTTTTAGTCAGATGGTAAACAAAGTGATCACAGGCAAGTTCTTTTAATGTTGTATTTTCTCCTTTGCCTAAGAGATCAATGATGGAAGGATAAAGATTATTCACACCCTCTAGATGTTTGATCTTAAGATAAAGATCATAAACTAATTTGCGCGCTTCCATTCCAGTTTTTTCAACAAATCTTTGAGACATCAAAACAACCATGACAGCATTGTCAACATCAACTTGCTTTTCCTTAGGTTTTGGATCATCAAGAATTGCCATAATCCTGGCGTATATTTTTTTATATAACGTGGGGTGCGTCGCAGCAAGAAGGATCCAAGACCTTTCGAGGGAAGGGGTTTCTTCTAACTTTGCTTGTGAAATGCAATGTTGCTCAATTTTTAAAAGTACGTTATCTAGAAGTTTTTGAGTGAAAAGGTATTCTAGATAGGCTCTAAAAAGTGTGGGATTACCTTTAAATATAGAAGAAAATTTTTCGATTCCAGCCAAAGGATTATCAATTTTTACCGATTTAAATTTTCTCATAGAATCAAAAATAGTAAGCCAACATTCCTGTAAATGGTCTTTATTTTGGGGAGTCAATTCAACTGAACGGGTTTTGTTATCGAACTCTTTCACAAGAAAAATAAAGTTTTCTTCAGTTCCATTTAGGTATGTATAGTTCAATAAGTAAGGCCAATGAGAAATCTCGTTAATCCCAGGAATTTTAAAAAGATCGACAACGCTTTGAGGACTTTCTTGTGTCAATAGGGACGGCAAAATGTGAAGAAAATGGGTGTCAAAGTAGGCTAAACATATTTTGACGATAGAGGTATTCTGATTTTGGGAAAGAAACTTAATGATAAAATCAAATTGCTTATTTTCTACTGCCTTAATGAAAATTGCATATAAATAGTCGTCAATCAGCTTGGTGTATTTATGATCAGTTCTTGCTTTAAAGATTGAGGGAAACTGGGCAACCAAATGAGGGAATGTCTCATTCGGAATAGGCCTTTTATCGAGCTGTTGGAAACAAACCTCCAAATGGCAAGCAAGAATTTCAGGTGTGGCTGGAAGGGTCACTTTCCTTAATTGACACTCGCTGAGTAAAGCTTTTAATTGATCAGCGTTTTCCAAGAGTCTAAGATGGGTTAATAAGGAAGGGATATTAGTTGTGATAATTGTATGCAAAGTGCTATCTGGATCTACTCTCAACTTCGAATATATTTCCCTAATCAGTTCTGATATCAAGACGATATCTTGAGGGCCTTTGCCCCGAATTCCCATAAGCAATGCCAACCAATTTGCAAGCTGATTATTAGTATAGATCTCCCTCATGTTTGTTGAAATCTCAAGGGTCTTTCTAATCCCTTTCAATAGCCATCGAGCTTTTGTGCTAGGTTTGAATTTTCCATCTACAAAAATAACTTTAAATTGTTCTAGTTGCCATCCCAGATTTCTTGCAGTGGGTGGCTGTTTACAGAGAGCATCGAACACTTTGTCGAGTTCTGGAGCATCTTCCTCAGTGAATTTATCTCTATGTTCTTGTAGGATGTCCCAACCAATGTCTTTTCCAGCTTGAATGTGCTGGAAGGCTTTTTGTATAATAGCAGTACTGGGCGCATGTTTTAATAGCTCTTTTCTATCTAAGTTTTCAAGTTTCCAAAGTTTAAGTTCGTGTGCCCTTAAAAGGATTTGAGGATATTCCTGCTGTTGAACGCTTTCCTTAAGCAGGGTCTCCCAAAGGTCCAAACAGTCAGTGCCAAATGTTAAAGAGTATTCAGTAGCTAATGCGAGAAGTTGAAGCTGAACATCTTTTGTATCGTTCAGAATCAGCTGATATAAATTGCAGTAAAGATTTCGATAGGCTGGATTATTTTTAACTAGCTCAACTGATCTTTTCAATGAAGTCGAAGGTTTAAAGGGGGAGAAAAGGAACGAATTTCTTTGCTGTGACCTCAACAGGATTTTAAAATGGGGTTCAAGAGTATCGGTCCTGATGATAAATTCGAACACACAGTTTGTGGGAATTTTTCTTCTGAGGTTGATGGCGCATAAAGTTTGTAGCAACACATTCACATCAGAGAAAGTGAATTTGTTCCCAGAAGTCACTAATAATAGAAATTTCCCCCATCCAGACGGCACGTCTTTTGGAAGGGAGCTTCTCAACTTTTCGATAAAGAGCTTTCTATCTTCAGGTTTGTTAACTCTCTCTAAAGCCAAAGCGCAGTTATAAATAAAACATAATGTAGCTAACGGTGTTTGCGATTGGTGATTTCTCAAAAATTTAATTAAAAAATCCTCATCTTGAACCATTGACTGATGAAATGATTCATGGGCTCGTTGTTCATCTGAAGGTAGGGCAGGGGATTCTCCCAATGTGCAATAACTTATTAACTTAAGAAAATCGATCCCTTCTAACACTTCCTGATCAAGCCTTACTATGCCTACGGTTTGATCAATAAATGACTGTGCCACCTTTGTCGGTGCAATTTTTCCGGAAGGAGTGGCAATTCTTATTTTGTCTCTGGTTGTGATGTGTGTTCGATGGAGCTTGGAATGACAAACAAATTCCATATCCCCTAAGCTGTGAACTAAATATTGGCTTGGCTTTTCATCACTTAAATTTCTGATTTTATTAAAAATTTTTGCTCTAACAAGATTTTGTGTGATTCCATTAATTTGTGGGTTTGAGATAGGAATTCCATTCTGAAAGCTATATTTCAACGCAGTGAAAAAAGCTTGGTAAAATTTACTAAGATAGATTTGAAGATACATGGAAGCAATGGATTCAAGACTTATCCTACTTGAATTTATGATTAGTTTTCTAATTCTGCGGATTTCTTCTTTATTAAGGGGAGGGCGTTCGTCAACAAGGTAAGCTCGAATATTTCTTTGAATATGTTTTTGAAGATCTATCTTTTTAAATCGAAGAAATTCCGTCGTAATTAAGTGTGCAAAAAAATCGTTTGATTGCTTTTTTGTTTGCTCAGTGTAAAAAGCTAACAGTTTATTACTGAGCCGTTCTCTCTTTTTTTTGTCCCAACCGTCAAGTTTTATCCTGATATCCACATCATTGTAAGTTCTAGTTTGTTTGGGAAGGGGTGGAAGATCTTCACAAGGTAAAATTTGAGCAGCAAACCTTTCAATGAATCGGGGATCTGAGCCTAAAATTACGCTGACAGCGCTTCCAACAAGTTCTATGGTAGGGTCAGTCAATGGATCGATTTCTTTTACAAATTCTTTAATCTTTGCAAGGATTTCTGTTATGGTTATTGTGAAATAATGGTTGCCCTCAGAGTCACGTACAGACCTCTTTTGGTCCATAAGTTGATCCATTGCAACTTTTTGAACTGCCGTTAGCTCTGAAAATTCTTTGAGGGATACGAATCCAATTACTCGATAGTCTGGATTAACAGTTTTTGTCTCTTTTAATTTATTGCCAAATTCTTCTTGGCTTAGATGTAAAAGAAACTCATTTGAAGGTGGTGGATGGTTTTTATCAACTTGCATAATAAAAATATGAAATAAGAAGAGTATATCTAAATGAAAGATAAGAATGAACGAAATTTATGGACTCCATCTGACTTAAATGCTAGATATTCAAGTATGACAACATCAGAATTGCTCCAAGCATATACCCATACTCCAGTTTTTAACCGTCCTGATTTGGATAGTGTTTATGGTGAAACAATTGCTGTAGATAGTTGCGGATTAAACAGAGCATTAGAGTATGTTGCATTACCTGAAACTGTTTTTGAAGTTATTGAAAGGTCAGTAGGTTGGAATGGGAGGATATGTAAAGTAAAGACCCAGGAATATCCTTCCACTAATCCTCTTTATGTGGATGTCAGATTTTGCCAACCGGTTAAAAAAGCCCATGAAGTCGTAAGAGTTTGTCCTACTAAGTATGCCATTTTGGAAAAAATGAACGACATGGTGAGAGATAATTTACCCTACGTTTGGGGGGGGAATGTTTCAAAGGGTGTTGAATATATGGATCAGTTCTATCCTTTGCCTAAAAGCCTATCCACTGCGCATAAAGCGACATGGCTTATGAAGGGGGTTGACTGTTCAGGAATGTTATATGAAGCGACTAATGGATATACTCCTAGAAATACTAGAGATTTAACAAGCTTTGGAAGAGCCCTACAAATCCAAAAATTTTATGATCCTTTGGAGCTTAGAAAGCTTCAGGAGGGTATGGACGATACTATTGAGCAAGAAAAAATATATAAGGCGTATTTAAATGGAAAAATTCGGAGTTTAATAGAAATTCTTGAACCTTTGGATATTGTGGTGTGGTATGGACATGTTTTTACAGTTTTAGATCGTGAAACCTCAATTGAAAGTCGGTTTGGAAAGGGATGTCACACCATGCCATTAGCGGCTCGTCTTGCAGAGCTTATGGGACATGGAGGAAGATACCCAGTAAACGATTACGAAAAGTCTGACAAGGGCGGAACTTTCACCATAAGACGTTGGTATGGGCTAATAGGACCTCAGGAAGAGAAACAAATTTAAGTGAAAAGAAGACAGAAGACGGAAGACAGAAGCTTGTAGTCCTAGCGAAAATTAACCACGGAGGGCACGGAGAACGCGGAGGAGGGCAAGGGTAATTTAACAGGATGTAGAGAATAAAAAGGAAAAAAATTGGGTCCAGTAATAAGCTCTTTATTTAACCCAATTTTCCTATCCTTTTCCTGTTAAATTTTCTTTGTCCTCCTCCGTGTCCTCCGTGCCCTCCGAGGTTAATTTTCGCTAGGACTACAAGCTTCTGACTTCCGTCTTCTGTTAAATTCTTGCAGATAATCGGTTCTAAATAGATCATGTTGCACTATGATTCCTGACCTAAGTCAAAATCTATCATTGCGGGAGCTGTATCAAAAAATCGAGAGCCTTCACGCTCACTTAGTTCAAACCAAAAAAATTGACAGCTCAGGAAATTGCTTAGATCCAGATTCTCTTAAACAGTTGGAAAATCTCACCCCTCTTCAGAAAAAGGCTATAGAGGATCTTTACTCCTTAGTTTTTATTGTGAAGGGACAAGATGGTAAATCTTATTGTCGGATCACTGTTCGTCAAATAGTCAATCAAATCAAAGAAATTGTCGCTCAGATGCCTGGTGTAGAACTTAGGGACATTGTCCTTATCGGAAGTGCTGCAAATGCAGTGTTAGAGTCCGATCCTGCTTATGTACGTTCAATCGGTACTACTTTAGATCCTGAGGCACCCGTCGACGGTATTTGTTTTAGGCCATTAGAAGTTAATGACTTTGACATCCGAGTTTATTTAAAGGGTGCTAATCCAGAAAAAAGGTTTGAGATCAGCAATCGTTTAATTGCTTATTATCTTTCATTGGCAAAGAAACAATACACACTCAATTTAGCCAAAATTACAGCTGAAAAGTATTTAGAATGTCAAAAGGATCAGATCATACGTTTTGTAAAGGATAAGTACAAAAAAAGGTCTCATCCTTGGAAACTTGCTGAAAATATTTATTCTGAGTTTGTTCCAAAAATTAAAAACAGAGTTGTAGCAAGTCTCATCAGATATTTTAGAGGCGAAGTTCAATTTCCTCCTGCCCTTAGGGAAACCATAGAACGATGTGCTCAAATTGCATTAACCTCCACCGTTTTTGATAAATTAAGCAATGTTCAAAGAGAGAGCCAATTTTTAATCCAGTCCTTCAGTAAATTTGAAATGTTACTGGTAGAATCTTTGGAACGAGAATGCATTTTAAGTGCTGATGGAACTCAAGTGGGTTTAATTTCTGGAAAGTTTGTCCTCGATTTGAGAATAAGAAAACAGGCTTTGGTTGATAGGCTGCTAAGACGTATCAGGTGTGTCAATTCAATCATTCTCACTATTGATTTCTTAAAATGCATGGACTACCAAAGACAGGGGCTAGTGCCAGTAAAAGGACATACCCTAAGCTTAATGGGCGTATTCTGCAAAAATTTAAGAGCGGAGATCCCTGAAGTTGTCAAATATGTTGAAAGCCATTTAAAAAATAATTCCCTTAAAACGCTTGTGCTTCTTTTCAATTGCTGTAGTGAACTCGAGAAAGGAGGTTACTCCGAAGAAAGAAGAGTTTTAGTTGATAGTTTGAAGGAACTCATTAAAGGTCCATTTCCACGATCTTGGAACCAATTTTTGCTAAATCTCTTGAATGAACAAACATTAATGTGGAAGGAAATAGAGGCAATTGTTCAAGTTGTAGGTGCCCTTTACAAAAGGAAACAGCTTCCTAAAAATGTATACTGTGAATTGTTTATACGAGAATCCCTGCAAGAATCATGGTTAACGATTGCCATTAGAGCAAAAAAAACTGCTTTTCAATACATTTCTCTCTCTTGGAAATTGCGTGAATCCTTAGAGATTCTAATGGGAATGATTTTTAAAAATAGGGGGCTTCCCAAGCAATTTAAAGAGCTTTATTCACTTCTGATTCAGGGTGAGCCAGATCCAAAAGCTGTCTTTCTTGAATTTTTAAGGGAGATAGAAATTTTACAGGGTACTCCAGAACATCTAAAGTTGTGGATTAAAGCACTACAGAGTCGTCTCGGACCTCAAGCTTCAGAAGAAGCTGAAAGGCAAAATGTATTCCAAAGCTTTTCCACGCATCTCAGTCAACTATGGCCTCACGCGCCAGTGGTGACAAAGTCAAAACACTGCATAAAATTGTTAAATGAGAAAAAAGGCATTGAAGCATGGGAACTGATTGAGCGAACGTTATCCAATAACAGAGAAGAGGGGATTCGGTTACTAAAAGTGGTAACAGACTACTTGATTTCGCAAGAGGAACATTTCCATGAATATTTTTGGAACCTTTCCCAAATAGTTTCTAAGCTGTCTCATTTAAATGATCTAAAAACCTTTGTAAAGTTATTGGAAAGACTTGTTCTGCTTTCAAAAATTCATCAAACATTAATTCCTCAAGCCCAAATCTGTTTTGAACAGTTTGTCAAGACACAATCTGAAGTTTTTGTAGAAGAAGCTATTCCTATATCGAAACTTATTGTTCAACTCTTTGCCGATACTCCGACACTGCCTAAGTATCTGGCAGATCTCTTGAGAAAAAAAATCCCTCAAATGTTTGAAGTGTTTCGGTCGAAGAACGATATTTACCTCTTTGATTTCATTCAGTGGTGTTCAAAGCATTCGAGTGTCATGGGGTTAGACTTATCCAATGTTAAATGTATGCTTTGGTCCTATGGAATGAAGTTCAAAGCTGGATCACCTATCGGAAATAATGCAATCGTGTTACTTAATCGCATTTTTTCAAAAATACCAGATTTAGCTCAAAAAATTGACAATGATAGAATTAACGCTTTTTGGACTGATCTTAGATTCTTTTACTTACAATGTTTGCATCGAGAACAGTTTGTCCTTGCTAATGCATTACTCGTGGCATTTCCATCGAACTCAGCTACTACTAGAGAATTGAATGAAGTATTTTTACAGTATCTCCAAAGCTTGAACTATGAGAAATTTTTAAAAGTGACATTACTAAATGCACTGCCAAGTTGTGCCAAATCAGATCAGAAATATCAACAATACTTTAGGGTATTTTTAGAAGACAATATAAGAAAATTGGAGTTCGATACAATTTTAAAATTTTTAGAAATTGTCCCTAAAGTTTCTCCCTCTTTTTGGAATGTGCTTTTAACTAGGTTGCAAGTTGAAAGGGCTAATTACACCACAGTTAAAAAAATGCATACCTTTTGGTTTCAACTCTGTGGGGAAAAAGATTTTTGGATCAATGATCTTGAGGTATGGACTGAATGTTTAATTTGTGCACATAATTTAGAAACTAGTGTTTTAGAAGCTCCTTCAAAAGGGTACGAAAACCAGTTTCAAAATCTCCCAATTTTATCGAAAACTAAGAGATTTACAGAGTTAGTAGCACTTTATTTAAAAATAACTTTATCAAGAAAAAGATCTGAAGTTAATGCTCAAATAGCTTCTCAATTAAGATCGCTTGTTGAAGATCAATCTACTGAAGAATGGATCGACATTGATACAAGCCTATGTGAACTTTATTGCCCCTACGCAAGCCATTTTGAGCAGGCTTTTAAACTTCTTGAACGGCTATTTTCTTTAAACACTGACAGTAGACATAGGGCCATACAAGAAAGCTCTTTTTCTGCAATGTTTGTGGATGCGATGTCAAATAGTGATGAAAAACTGCAGAGACTAAGTGTTCTTCGATCCAAAGCTAGAGAATCTACTCACTGGTCCGGTTTTGCGCCAGGAATCTTAAATTTGAACAGTTCAAAAGTAGAACACCGACCTTTGATTTTAGAACAAATTATTTTGCTCGCAAAAAATATGAAAAGGCTCAAAGAGATCAATTTGGAAGTATTGTCCAAAATCATTTATCAGTCTTTTCAGACTGGCAGTGAATTTACTATTCCAAGTGAGGAATTACATAAGATTTTAGATAGCAAAGCTTGTCGCTCCTCCGAACATTTTACTCCATGTTACCTATGGTTAATAGAACAGCCTAAATTTAAAGAGTTATCCGATTCTGGATATATCAGTGGTGTAAGTCGATTTCCTATAGGTGTTCGTCTTTCCGATCAAGTTTTCGTTGAAGTTGTTAAAAGAATCATCGAAGTTATTAAGAAAGTCAATATTAGCGAGTATCAAGATATCATAGAAAACTACTGTAGCATGGTGTTAGACATTATAGATACTAAAAGGCAGGTGACTCTTCTTAAAACTCCAACCCAGAGATATTATTCATTAAGAATCCCAAAAGGGGATTCGTTGGGTGACGGACCTCTTTTCATTGTAAAACTAAATTATGCATTACTTCCAGAAATGGTAAAAGTGGCTTTAGCAGAGTCTGAACTGAGCCGCAGGCATACTTTATGCAATCTTACTCTTGAAACAGTAGGTCCCACGATGTCTTTTTCAAGTCAGGAAAAATTCCTTCCTTATTTAGAAAGTTGTATTTATATGATACGACCGTGCCATGGAAATTTCTTCATTGGCCATTGCACTGGTACCTCCTTAAAATTCTTGAGTTTAGCAAAGTTTGAGCCTGCAAGCATAGCATCCTGGAGACTAAAGTTTTTCGAATATCTTTTCTATCTTGGAACGGATTGTCTTCTTCAATCATTTCACTCAGGCATAACCTGTACTCCGAATGAAAAATTAAAATGCATTATGACTGTCATTCAAAAAATTTCTCAGGATAAGGATATAGTTACCTTTGAAAAGGTTGTTCAACTCCTTGCGATAACAGATACTATTTTTAAGCAAACGACAGACCATATCTACGAATTTGCAAAAGTGATTATTCCCTATTTGTTTAGTATTGCCCATCTTCCCTTGAAACTATCAAAAGAAAACGCAACGCCGCTGGATAAAATTGCAATCTTGATTGATGATCGAAATGTCTGCGAGTTAACTGACTTCAATGATCAAGATAAAGAACAAAATACTTTACTGCTTGAAAGTTGTCATAAACTATGTTCTAGCCATCCAAATTTAACTCAAAATGGAGAACTCTTTCTAATAAAGACTCTCAAATTCATGCGTGTTATCTTACCCAAATTATATGGTAAATACTCTCCTGAATTTACAGAATATTTAAGTGTTCATTGGGTATCACTAATCATTGAGACTGTTAAGAAAACCGATCATAAAATCGATGAAAAACTTGTTTTTGAGATTTTTTGCTCCGTTTCTGCAAACTCTGATGAAGAGCAAAGACGAAGAGCAAAATTCGTTATATTCTTCTTGCGCTGTTTGCTAATAAATAAAGATAGAAAATCTCTAGAATTTGCTGGAGGGATCTCTGCCATTGCGGTGATTGAAAAGACATTTTTCACTCAGGAGCTTTTTAACCTAGCTGCAGATGTTTTTCATGAAAAAGAAACAGTCGCTGTTATCTTTGACCCTAGGGAATCTTAACAAATCTTAATTTTGCTTTTACATGATCTTAACACGGTTAAGATAAAATATAAGCACCGTAAAATTAAGGTTTTGTATGCAGCCTATAAGAAGAGAAGGGTTGACCTACAGTTTATCCCCAGTAGAGCAAAAAGCCATTGAGTCCAAAATGTTCGGACGCAAGGTTAAGAATTGGATTAAGCCCGCTGGTGGTGTTTCCTCTATAGTGATTGCAGCAGTTTTTGCGGGGGCTATCATTGCAGTTGCATTACTTAAACCTAAATTTGAAAAGTCAGTTCTTGGCATCTCATTAGGCAGTACTGCAGGGGTCTGTTTTGTTGTGGGGTCTATTGGCGGAGTAATCTTATTTGCCCGGCATGGCCATGCAGCTAATAAGCAACATAAGCTTTTGAATTTCATTTGCGATGGCGTGAAAGCCCCAAAAAATACCGACGAATTTCTCCAAGACATCCTGACGAAATATAAGGAAATCCCTGAAAATGATCTGATGGCTGAAGAAAAAGCTTGGATTGAAAAATTAAAAAAAGCTTTGAAAATCAGAGCCAGAGCAAAAATTATTGAAATAGTTAAAGAAAACTCAAAGCCAGATGATCTTAAAGACTTAAAGAAAAAATATATTGAGTTGTCAGGGTTAACTTTTGCTGAGATCGAAGCTGACAATCTCTGCCTAGAACATTTATTAGCTAGAGGGCAACAAGTTCCGGTCCTCTTTCCTGGCACCACTTTTCAGTAGCAATCTCTAATATCTGTGCGAAGCGCAGACTTACGAATTATCTTTGTCTCTTTGTGGGATTTACGTTATTATCCCCATTATGACAACACCCTCGGTGGCTTCTGCCCAATATAAAAATACTCAGCTTGTTTCACAATTTTTACAGCACAATGGACATGTAGATGCAACGCTCAAATTATCGCAGGAAATTTCCCTTAAAAAACTTCCCTCTCTCACTGAAAGGCAGAAAAAGCTTTTGCAGGATCTACTTCACAGAAGGATTCCAGTAGGCTGTTCCGATAACAATGCCCTCTTTTTTGTATCCATCAATGATCTTATTATCAAAGTTGAAGAGATTGCCAGAAAGTTTAATCTGGAGATCACGGATATTTGCTTAGTTGGAAGCACTGCTCAGTCTATTCTAGAATCAGATCCTGCATTTTTTGCTGCCTTAGATCGCTCTTTAGCAAATGAATGCCCTGATGCTCCTTTCGAGGGATTCCCATTTACACCCAATGATCAAGATATCAGGGTTTATTTCAAAAAAATTAACTTTGAACAACGGTTTCAAGTCAGTGAGCAGCTCCTAGGATTCTACGTAGAGCTTATAAAAAATCAAAATTGTGATCTTTTAGCACGTAAAGTGACAGATGCTTATTTAAATTATCATTGTCCGATGATAAAAAGATCGATTCAAGATCGGATTAACAAAGTCATTTCTTTCGATAAAAGATCTCCACAATTTGAAAAGATAATCAGTGAGATTATTCAGGAATTGGGGTTCAGGCCTAGAGATCAAGAAGAGATCAATTTTGTTGTATCACGTGCCTCAGAAAGAATATTAGACCATGCGCTAAAAAAGCTCTACTCTAAGATTTTTCTTCAAGTACTGGACTCCTTGAAAAATGGTACTAACCCTACCTTGGCCAAAATCTTAAAATCTTTTGCCCTTTTAGTTCCGAAAAACGAAGCTTTCAAGAAACTATCAAATCAAAAGGATACGAACCCTAACCGCTATTTTATCCATTCTCTGAAAGGGGGAATAGAGCTGATGGGAATTGATTCTCTTGAAAGAAGTTCTCAACTTAGTCCAGATGCTCCTCAAATATCCTTAAGAAGCAAGGAATTGGTTCATTCCCAGGAATGCACCCAAGGAACCGTGGACAGACGTTTTCGTGTCACCCGAATTATTCAAAAAACGACCTACGCCATCGACTTATTAAAACACTGCTTAAACTTAACATTAGGACTTGATAGCGCTTGCCCCACGGATGAACATTTACTGGTGGATGCATTTAAAGGAAGCTTGGAAAACCCAGCTGAAATAAAGAAATTTCGGGAATTTATTGACCTGCAATCTAGAAAAGATCCCATGCTTTATCTAATATTTCTATTTAATTGCTGTACTTCTTTAGGTAAGCTCTCTAGAACTTCCAATTTTTTGGCACTTTTTAAGAAATTAGACTATGAGAAAGATTCCATTGAACACGTTTTTGCACAACTTCTTTTTTCCACTAGAACCCCGTTAGACAAAGTTCAATATCTCCTTGTTGTTCTAGGCGTAATTTACTTACGGAAAAAAAGAAATCCTAAAACTGGAGTCGAATACATTCTTCGAACAGATTTGTCTGCTCCTATCCTAAAATTGACATTGAATAAAAGTAATAGACCCTTCTTTTTACCCTTGCATTTTCAACCTATTCTGTCTTTGGATGCAGTATGCAAATGGTTCACTGAAAGTGAAGATTTTCGTAAATCATTTCATCGACTCTATAGGTTAATTCTAGGAAGCGAAGCAAATCCTGCAATCGAAATTCAAGAACTGACCATAGAATTATCTAACTTAAAGAGACTAAACGGAAGAACAGAAAGAAACTTGTGGACTATTGCATTTTCCTTAAATCCACCTCATCCTTTCAAAGAAGCCTTAAGGAAATCTGCAGAGGATCAACAGCTTTTTAGGGTGATTCATATTGAAGAGCTGCAAATCTGGTTAAATGCACCATTAGGTAAGAGAAAAGAGACTGTATTGCAGATGTGTCAAGCAGGAAGATATGATACTGCTTGGCAATGTGTGGATAGTGATCCTGAAATGTTGGAGGTTGTTTGTGGTGCCATTTTAGAACAAAGTCCAGAATCAAGGAACCTTCAATGGAATCTTTCTAAACTTTCAAATTATGCTACAAAGTTAACCTCAGAACAAATTAAGGCAGCTGCTGAAAAATCTGTTTCATCTGCCCCCAGATACAGTAGCAACAATTCCTTACCAATACAATGGTTGTATGTTTGTATTAATAGTAATGTAGCAATCAAGTGGACAATAACATTTATTCTAGAGAAATTTGGATCTTTAAGATTCAATGGAAGCATCCCATCAATCTGGAAGAGTTTTGTTCCCAAAGCAATTAATTGCTTATGGGAAGAGAGAAAATCATTTCAATTATCAAAATTTTTCGAATGGTGTTCTGTCAATCAGATTCAAATTGACTTAACTTTTAATATTCTTAGAGCAAAATGTTTGTCTATGCATGTCACGCATGATGCTTATAAACTTAGTAGATTTATTGCCGCTCAACCACAGGTCATGGAGAAAAAGTTACAAGGTGATGACCTTGCTATTTATAAACAAGACCTCATAGAGCTTGCCAAAGCATTATTGCATCAAGGTGATTATAAGGCAGTCTTGGAACTTTATAATCATGTTGGGAAAATAAATGATTTCTCAATTCAGTTAAATGAGTTGATTGTAAGTTTTCTTGCTCATACAAGCGATCAAGGTTCTATGCATGGGGTAATTGTTTGTTTTACCCATTTGAAAGATAGGATGGAGTTCAAAGCAACTGCAAAAAGGCTGCTGGATCAATACTTTCAGAATCGTCCCTTACCAAAAAAAGAGATCGAACAAATTCTTTCTCTCCATCCAGAGCTAACTCCACAAAATTGGTGTCAATATTGGGCTTATAGAAAAAGTGTGATAGGGGAATATCCAGTTGAAAGTCTTGATCGTTCGCTAACCCATCAATGGCATTCTATTTTCCATGATGAGGCATATTGGAAAAGAAATAAGCTCTTACAAGTCCAAGCTATAGTAGACTCTATTGAGTATATGGCTGAATCTGATCTTGTCCAATTAGCATCCGATCTTCCGTTACTTACAGAGATCTCCGTAACTCCCTCCATGGAATCATTTGTGTTAAGGTTTCTTCAAAGATTAAATAAATTACGATCTTGCAGTATTGAACAATTAAAGCATTTCAGGGCTGTACGTGAATTATCTGATGCTACAACCGAAGAATGGACAGAGATTGATGAGTGGTTTCTTCAACTCTATATAAGTAAAAGTCTTTTGCAGGAAGCTTGTCAGTTATTTTTAAAGTTGTTTAATTCTTGTTATAAAGAATCATATCAGATTTTTTATGTAAGAATTATGACTGCATCTGCAGCGGCAAAAGAATCTCCTCCCATTCTTAAAGATTTACATGAGATCGCCACCAAAAAATGGAAAAGATTCTATCATCCCCAGCTCATAACTATTTTAGCCAAATCTAATTTGCCCTTGCATAGAGAAATTGTTCAGGAGCAAGTAAGTCTTATCCTTCACAATCCTTCGATTGCTTCTGAATATATTCTTGCTGATCTGAATCTTTTGCTTGTTGATCTTTTAAAGAATGATCCCTCTGAGGAAATATTGTTGAAAGTGGAAAATCTTTTCTCCCATTCAATTTTTAGAGGAAAAGAAGCTCTCCTTCTTGCTGCGCAACTCTTATTAGAAAAAGTTTGGCCTACTTATAGAGAACTTTTGTTGCATCATAATTTAGCTAAACATCCTGAACTAGGGGAAAGATTTACCAAATTTATGAAATTACTTCCCCCTTCTATTTACCTTAATGAGTTTTATTGGACAGAAGCTGTAAGGCTAATACGAGACCTATTTGAGCTCAAAGAATATAGAAATGGGCTATTAGTAAACAATTTGATTGTAAAGACGTTTTGTCAACATTTAACAGTTTCTAAACATGGAATTGAGTGTTTTGATAAGCACCCTTCCAAGCATTATCATTACCATATTACTCCTTTAGAATGCATTGTGATATTAGGCGTAGGAATTCCCAAAAAAATACCCCATTTTAAAGAGTACATCCCATTCATAATGAAGTTTTATCAATCCTTGTTCGATGAGCTGATCCCGATTCAGACAGCTATACAAGATGAAAATAATAAACTTTATGTATTAGACCTTACATTAGTAGCTTTAAATTGTTGGGGGTCATTGGTTAATCATCCATCTACTAATTTGAATGTCGATTTTTCCTTACAATTAGAAAGATTTATTTATTCATACATGCCATCAAATAAATGCTTTTTGATTCATATAGCAAAATCTCATGCTTTGGTTTCTTGGATGCATAGTGAATCGATGAAAGTAGAAAAATCAAAAATGCAAGAGTGGATTTATTATACCGCTGGACACATAGCAATATCTAAAGATCCTAAAACTACACACCAGATTGCAAGCCATAATGAACGACTGCAAATTTTAAAATCGGTTTTCAGAAAACTTGTTGCGATGAATGACACCTATAGTCTGGGTTATTTGATGAACTTATTTATAAATCTTTGTAGCTGTGAAGATGTTAAGTTATCTTCAATAGCTATTTTATGTTTCGATGAAATAGCCGATTTATTTGTTACTAAAGCAGAGGTAATGACCTATTTTAGGGAAAATCCTTATCCGCAATTTTTCTGGAATTCCGATATCATTAAAAATCCGGAAAGTTTGCAAGGAACATCTATTCCACAGTGCATTTTGGATACCCTTGAAAGGATAATGGGGGTACTTCCTCAACTTCAATATGGAGATGTCAATATTGAGAGGGCATATTTGGCGTGGGTTGATAAACTTCTAATAACATTTTGTAATAAGTATGACCTCTCAGCAATATTACTGTTTGATCATGTATTGGAAATTCTGAAACCAAAAATTTTAAAAACCCAGGATGAAACAGCCCGTTTCCTAATTCTTGAGGCCTATTTCCAACTGCTCTGTTCTGACTTGATTGTTAAAACTGAACAATGTTCAGTAAATAGAGTGGATATGATCATTCGTTATTTACATTATGTTGTGGAAAATTTCCCAGGAAATAGCGCATTTATAGATAAAACTATTCTAGTGATCTTTATGAGAGGATATAATAGACCTTACCCATCAAAATTTATGGACTTACTTGCATACTTAAGGTCAAAAGGTGAACTTAGCAATATGTACGTAGCTTCCACTTCTATTTAAACAATGATTTGTATAAACTGACAAAACCTTGTTTCAAATTTTGTCCTAAATACCAGGAGGACTTGCATTTTTCTTGGAGGGATTGGACTTCTATTAAGCCATCTTCTAAGGCATCATTTCCAATTAACGGATCATCAAAGTTAATCCAATCTAGTTTATGATGTGTGTCGTAGTCCAGAAACTCTGCGCACCTTTTTGCTATGGATACCTTCGCTAGAATTTCATTGCGCAGCTTTAAATAGTTTGAGTCAGTTTCTAAAAGCTCGAGTTCTTTATTTTCATCAGGAGGGATGATCCAATCTTCCGATGGAGTTCCTAGCCGGTTTTCCATCTGCACCTTTTCAACAATTTTTTCCCACTTGTGCGACTTTAAACGCTGAAATTCTTGTAAATTGTTCTCTAGATCTCGCAAGAGAAGCAAATCGGTATTTTGATCGTGCCAGTCCACTAGAAGCTCCCTTTTTTAACCACATCATCTATTTTGAGTCGGCGGTTGTCAAGACGTTTACTTATAAATAAATTTTAAAGTTGTACCAAAGTGATTAATTCTGATAAGATTATGCTCTGTGATAAAATCCTTATTAACCTAAAAAGGAATCTTTTATGCCTCACTATCTTTTACTTGGCCTGTTATGTTTGCTCCCATTAATGGGATTGATCTACGCACAAGAACCGTCACAAACTTCAGGCCAAAAACCTAAAGTCGTTATTTTATTAGGAGCACCTGCTTCCGGCAAAGGAACACAGGCACAACGGCTAGCTCAAGATATGGGCATTCCTCAAATTTCCACAGGAGATATCCTTAGGGAAAATATTCGGAATAATACAGACCTTGGGAAGGAAGCGAAGAGCTACATGGATGCTGGAAAGTTAGTTCCGGATGAACTTGTTTTGAATATGTTATTTGAAAGAATTTCAAGACCTGATGCAGCCAAAGGGTATCTATTGGATGGAGTACCAAGAACAATTCCACAAGCTGAAGTCATCGACAAAAGATTGAAAAATGTAAAATTGGTTGTTGTGAATTTGGATGTATCTGACGAGACAACATTTAAAAGGTTGGAAGGCCGCCTTTCATGCAAAGCATGCAATAACGTGCAGAACAAATATTTTTCTCCTCCAAAAGAGGCTGGCGTATGCGACAAATGTGGCGGGGAGCTGGTTCAACGAAGTGATGACAAGCCAGAAGTCATTAAGGAACGTCTAAGAGTTTACCACGAGCAGACAGAGCCATTGATTCAGTTTTACAAAAACAAAGGCTTGCTAAAGACAATGAACGGCGAGCAAGATCCTGATGCCGTCTTCAAAGAGCTTAAAGCCATCATCAACCAAGCTTAGAAGTTACTTTTCCATTCGCGAATGATAACCTTGTAGCTTGCGCGTAGCGCCCTGGCCCTATGCACAGCTCTATCCAAGAGGCTGATTAAGTAGGGCCCAAGTACTTAAGCTTTGGCCCTAGGAGCTTGTTGCCTAGTAAGAGCTGTGCCATAGGGCACAGCCAGGGCGCTACGCGCAAACAATAGAACTTTGTTACTTAACACGTATTATACGGCACGATATTTCTTATTTAACACGTTGCTGGTCAATAAAGTCTTTAAGAAGCTTCGCAGACCAAATTCCATTCAGCTTGAAGTCCTTAACATGGACGAGACCCAAATCTTGCAAACTCTTTTGCACCTCTTGCATAATTCTTCGCTTGTGATTCTCGCAGACCTCTTCAGAAAACTCCTGAGGATTCAAGTACAGAGCATCCTTTTGAGCAATATGAGGTACCAACCCATAGTCCCAATAATCTTCTGGATGCCAGATATTGAATTTGCCCAAAGCATCGAGCGATGAATCCTCATCTTTCAAAGCATCTACATCTGTAGAATGCCCAAATACCTCTGATAGCTGGTTCTCAAAAAATGCGTAAAGCCCAGTCGGTGCCTCTGCTAAACTTCTAGGATGTCCCACTATAATCACAAGAGCTCTTTGCGCAAGTTCTTTAACAATGCTTAACTTTTCAATCAGATCGATTCTATTTGTGTTCCATGTTAATGTTAAAGCTTTATTCACATTCTCTAACAAATGAACTAAGCTACTTTCTAACTCTTCAAATTTGTTTAACATCTCACGATAGGTTTTTGTATCAAGATCATTTAAGTTCAGTGACAACATCTCCTGTTCATAGACAGGTTCCAAAGAACAGAGTTTATCGACTTGATACAAAGAATCCTGAGTAATTGCCTTCAGCTGAAATTGCAGGGGCTCAGCCATCCCTTCATGCTTTAATTGGTCCATTTGTTCGGGAGTCGCATAAAGCAAGACTTTTGAGAATCGATCGTGTGGCATCCCAACAGCTAAGGGTGAAAGTTTCCACTGCTGACTTTTGTCAACCCGGTGGCAGTAATCGAGCATTTCTACTGTTTGCCACGGAGTTATCACTCTTCCTGCAGCTTCAAGCCATCGTACATTTAAAATATTAGCCAAAATAATATGTGTTTTTTCTCTCCAATTGGGATCTCGATCCTCCTGTACAGCTGATAAAGCAGACAATGTCTGCTCAAGATTTAAATGGGGAACAGTTAAAATAAGTTCCTCTGGGCTCATTTCAAGAACAGCCTTTGCAGTCTCTTCGATGCCTAGATCTTGTACCTTTTCTTTGTCCATTGTCTTAACGTGTCTTCAATTTGTTTTTACTTTTTCGTCTTTGGTAAATAACCAGCATTAAAGCAAATAGGGAAACAGCGATCAAGGCTATTTGGGCATCCAAAGGCAATAAAGTGCTTAATGAAAGATCTTTTGATTGCTCAAGCACGGAGTTCAAACCGTCTCCAGCTTGAGTAAAAATGAAGGCGACAGGCAAATATCCAAGGAAAGATCCCCAAAGAAAAGCCTTAAAGCTAACATTCATAAAAGCAGGCGCAATGTTGATCATCCAATAGGGAAAGATTGGGACCATCCTCAGAAATAGAAGATAGGCAAAAGCATTGTTTTCAAAACCTTCTTCGTTCTTGTCGATGAATTTGGAGACTTTAGTTCGTAATGAATCACCCAGTGCAGACCTTGCAGCTAGGAACACAATGCAACCTCCCAATGTCATTCCCAGATCCACATAAAGTGTTGCCCAAGGTTGAGTAAATAAGAGGCCCCCGAGCAATGTCATAAAAATTGCGACTGGAATTGAACAAGCAACAATTACGATGTAAGCAAGAATAAAATAGAAAGCAGCTTCATACTCATTGGCCTCGACCCAATTCATGATTTGAGCATGATGCTCACGGAGTTCATCAAATGTAAAATAGTGTAATTTACCTGAGAAATAAGTCAGTCCCATCGCCAATAGAATGGCTGCCAACGGCAAATACCGTTTCAGCATCTTCATCTTTTACCTAGATTGAGTGTAAAAGCCTCTTATGCCGACTGACTTTAATTATTTCAAGGAGTCAAAAACTACCCCTTATCGTTAGCTAGCTTTAAAGAAGCATTAAGATCAAGAAGTTGCTTCTTTAATGCATCGAAAGTGGGGTCTTGTGATTTAGATTCAAGATACTGAAAAAATAAAGGATAAAGTTCCCTTTTCAGACTAGGCTTGCTACCCGATATAGTTGGACGATCATTGCTAACAACATCAAACAATTTATTTTTAAGAATTTCAGGATCAATACTTTCAAATAATTGACGAGTTTTATTTATTGTATCCTCTCGATGTTCTTTACCCCTTCCCAATTTTAATTCAGGGTATACCTTGCCAAGAATCGACGCGATTTCATCTTGCTTCGCTGTATACGGAACTCTAAGACCTTCGGAAGTAAGTAAGTGCCTGACAAAATCGGTCATAAAATCACTGAGAGGTTGTGTTGGGGCAAAACTTTGCTTGGTTTCTTTAATACGTGTATCGAGATCTCTCAGTTTCAAACTTCCTTCCATTAAAGTGATTTGACTTTTCGAATATCTAAATTGATTTTTGACAAATTTTTCTAGTACAATGTCTGTGCTACTTCTTAATCCATATTTTAGAGGCCTAAAAATGCGTTCTTTTAAAGTTATTTTATGACGTTCTTTTAAAGTTATTTTATGACTAGGAATACCAATGGCTTCTTTAATTGATTGTTTCAACGCAGGATTAGGAATTTGATTAAGTGCAACTTCAATACCAGTTTTAAGAGAGAATAACATCTTTTCTTTTAAAGAAGGACGGCGAATAAATATTCTTTCTAATATAGAGCGTGGTTTTGTGTGCTCTGCGTGAATTTCATTTTGCCATGTTTTCAAATTTTCAAAGATATTGCTTATTCTATTGTTAAGATCTTGATTGTAAGCAATATTAGTTCTGAACTTATTTTGCAGATTGCTAGCAGCATTGTGTGTAATGCTAAGCGTTTTTTGATAACGATCTATCTGATTATTAGCATTTAGTCCTGAAACTTCTGATGCCATTTTATTGCCATACTTATTATATTTTATAATAATATATTAACAATAAAATGGTATTTTTGTATAGAGTAGTTAAATAAATTTAATTAAATTAATTAATTCTTAATTAAATTCTAACTATTTCTTTTTTGTAGGCGGGCAATGCGCTCATCCAAAGGCGGGTGAGAAGCAAAGTAACGCAAAAAACCCCCTTTGCTCGATATCTTTAATGCTTGAAATGCAGGGGTATCGGTTCTAGGATCCTGGATCTCATAAACCTTTTTTAGGCCTTGAAGGGCAGAAATCATCTTTTCTTTGCCCGCAAGACGAGCTCCTCCAGCATCAGCTCGGAACTCCCTGAATCGGCTGAAACTAGCGACAACCATGGATCCCAGGAGCATAAAGGCGACCTCTAGGAGCATCACTATACCTTGGAACATAAAAGGGGAGACCTCTGCATTATCATCCCTGCGGCCAGCCAAAACTCGGCTAATGCCAAAAGCAATAATCCTAGCCAAGAACATAACGAACGCGTTGATGACACCTTGAAGAAGTGTCATAGTCACCATATCACCGTTTGCAATATGGGTAATTTCATGTCCTACTACACCTTCAACTTGATCATAATCCATACGTCGGAGCAATCCCGATGAAACTGCGACTAAGGAGTTCGATTTTGAAGGACCAGTAGCGAAAGCATTGACCTCTGGTGATTCATAGACACCTACCTCAGGCCTTTTTGGCAATCCAGCTTTATCTGAAAGGCGATACACCATATCTAAAAGTTGCTTTGCATTGGAATCGCGTGTATTCGGATCGATGATCTGAACACCCATCGTCCATTTCGCCATCTTTTTCGAAATGAGTAATGATATAAGTGAACCTGCCATACCCCAAATTAAGCAGAAAATAGCCAAGCTAGTTATGTTCAGGCCATGTTTACCAAGGTAGGGTTGGATGTTAAAAACTGACAAAATGAAAGAGATAAACAGAACAACCAAAAAGTTGACTGCTAAAAATAATACAATCCTTTTTGCCATGGCTCACCTCATTTTTGAAGCTTAATTATAACGGATCCGAAAATAAGAGAAAATGGTTTAGTAAAATCTTTTAAAAGGGTAAAAATAAGGCAAAACTCAATAAGTAAGAAGGTGAGAGTGTTTGATCCCCTTCCAAAAGCAGCATACACACATGGCTTAGAGCTTATTTACACCTTGCAAGATGTTGATATTAACTCTGTAAGGGTCTTCAGTACTTCCCAGACCCCTGAAGTTATCACGAAAAAATCGATAGTCCCTTTTCCATTAGTCCACAGCATGGAAGAGCAGTTAGAGTTGGCTTTTGGGGGCATATATTCAAAATCGATCACACCATTCATTGCTCAAGAACCGATCCAAGTTTTGGGACTGAGTCGACAAGCTGAAAAAGCCCTCTTAGACCATTCAAAAACTATTTTAATGGATATTTCCTATGAAGGGTTAAAAGGGCTTGGGATCGGACAAGGACATGTAGATGAAGCTGTCCATAAACTAGAACTTTATTTGGATGGACGCACATTAGATTACACTTTCCAAGTTGATTTTTCTTCATGGATAAGGAGTTTAGTTTTACTTGCAGATCGGAAAAAAGCTTATGTAGCCTTAGAAGCTTTTGAACTCCAAGATTTGATCACACTTTTGCCCTCGGAAGGGGTTGAAGTCCGAAGATTAACTCCAGATAAAAAAGCCATTTGGACAAAAGAGTTTCTTCAACAAATGCGTTCACCGGCATTAACTCAAAGGTTTGTTGAGGATTTTGGTAAAGTTGCTGAAGTATTTCTGAAGCCTTGGATCCAGGGAAGATTGGGCCTTGCTTCCAAAAATGAGCTCTCGGAGCGTTGGGAGAGGATAGGGGACAATCTCAATTTTGCACGCGCAGCACTTCAGTTATTTGAATTTATCTATGGAGAAGAGGAGATTTTCTCGCAGCAATTGTATATGATTGATAGTGCATTATATACAAATTGTCAGCAGACAGCTCAGGATTATCAGGAGGTCGTGGATTTAGCTGAAACCTACATGACTTCTTCCTCCCCAGAATTTAACCTCGAACATTTAGTCTCTCTTATGTCTTCAGAATTTGCTCTTATCTGGAGGTCTTTTCCCGAAGGGTTTATTTGCAAAGCAATTCAGCTTTCTCCTAAGTTTTTAATTTTTAGAGACTTGTACTCTAATACCCTGGTTGCTAAAGTGCTTTAGTTAAAAAATTATTTTTAAAATAATTGTAATTGTTATAACAAAAAAAGAGTTTTCGCGTAATAAATTAATTTATGAAGGGAAACCTTATGAGAAATGCACTTAAAAGTCTCGTATTATCTGTAGCTCTTGTAGCAATGTCACTTCCCCTGTACGGGGCATTTAATCCCTGGGATTTCAATGTCTATACTTCTGGAGATATAGGCAAGTCTAGCTCGCCCTACCAAAGCGATTTTCAGGGAATTGCAGGATCTGCTGGAAGTGATTATTTTAGCGGTTTTAGCCTTAATTTAATCAATCAGACAGGCCCGCAGCCAGAGGTTTCCTTATATACACAAGGTAACGCAGTGATCCAGAACTCACAAATAGAAAATGGGGGTATACAAGCTAGGGGTAACGTTAATGTTTCTGGAAGCGCTGTTTATGGCGGAGTTTCCTCAAATGGTAACTTTACAGGAAGCAATGGAACAATCTATGGAAATGTGACTACAGGTGGAACCTATACCAACCAAGGGGGATTAACAGTACATGGAAGTGTGACCCGAGGTCAGGTAACACCCTCCGCAGTGAACTTTAGTCAAGTAACCTCATACTTTCAGAATGCCAGCAATTTTTGGGGGAATTTAACACCTACTGCAACAGCAAACAATAACTTGGGGACTTTGGTCGTAAGCCCACTTTCAAGTGGATTGAATGTATTGAATCTAACATTGGCCCAAATTGCTGCTGCGACTTCTATGAGCATTTCAGGAGATAGTTCAGGATATTTGGTTGTCAATGTGACTGGAACAGGAACTTCCTCTCCTCAAGAATTGAAAGCTTTGTCCTTGAATGGATTTGCTAATACTAAATTCCTTTACAACATTTTAGGAATTTCAGATCTGTTATTGAGCTCTGGCGGATCCTATGCGAGTATTTTAGCTCCATTTAGCAATGTCACAACCCAATGGGGTTTGGTTACAGGGAACCTGGTTGCCAACAACCTTTATGGAAGTGGGCAAGTCAATAGTGGAACTTTCGTAGGCTATTCACAGCTTTCAACTGCAGTTCCCGAGCCTTCAACTTACATTGTCTTAGCTACAATGTTGTTGGGTCTCGGCTACCTTACATCGAAGGTGTTTATCATGGGGTGTGCAGATGGGCCGATGAACGTGGCTTAGAAGCGCCTATGATCACTCAAGCGGATATTGAATTAGCCCACAAATTTACCGATATTTACAAAGCGATTGGGATCAATCTCTTTAGCCGAATGTTCATGGGAGCTCTTGGTTGCAGCACTGTCGTCACAAAAGACAGTGAGGGCAAAGTAGTTGCAGGGCATACCTTGGATTGGCCTTCCTACGGGAAAAATCCGCGCATGATTTTAAAGAAGTATAAGGTTGTTGATGGGACTGCTGTAGAATCCCTTGGTTTGCCTGGTGTCAGAAGCGTCTTGAATGCAAAAAACAGTCATGGCTTGGGAGTTATTATTAACGAATGTGGAAATGTTTCAAGGGGTGAAATCCCTTATGGATTGGCAGCTTGCGAAGTGATTGAAAGCACAAAAAATGTTCAAGAAGCAGCTGCCAAAGTTCGTGCAATGAACCCAAAACTTGCTTCTTCACATCACATGACAGTTTTGATGAGCATGATGCAATCAATTTTCAGATATATGCAGGAAATGATACTAGAGTAGAACGAAATCTAAACGATCAGGCTGCATTGGTTGTCACAAACCACGCAGAAGATATTGTTGGAAACATTATTCCAGGTACTTTAGCTGAGCCTACATCCTATGCCAGAGCAGATGCTGTAAGGAGAGTCTTAGGTGCCAAAGGGAACAAAAGCGCAGACCAAGTAGTGATGGAGTGTATTCAAGATCCTGAAGTAAACGTCATGGACACCATAGCTGCCGTAACGTTTAACACAGCAACAGACAAAGCTCGTTACGCAAGCGACACCTACTTCGCAGCAGCACACTTACAAGCTTAGTAGTCCTAACTCCTAATTATCCACTGAGTGCACAGTGCACTCAGTGGTTAATTAGGAGCTAGGACTACTAACTTGTGAGTTGTAGTACTCTTCGAAGTTTTGGGTTCCGAAGAATCCAAATATGAACACAGTGAAAACCCAACCTATTTTACGTCTGATAGACTCCAGTTCACGTCCTTCCCTCACGGCTTCTTTTGTATTCGCTATCACATGGACACCAAACTCATGTTGCAGAGAATTTTGTCTCAAATGTGCCCTTCCAAAGGATTTTAGAAGAATAAAAACCTTATCCCAAAAGCCTGTAGGAACCTTTTCATAGCCTTGATTTTTTGGAGTGATATCTTTGACAACTGTCTTTCCTTTGACTCCGAAATGCTTGCCTCCAACGAAAATCACTCCGTCATATTCTTTCTGAGGAAATGCTCCCTTATTTCTGTAAATAGTCGTTAGAGGGGCTTCAATATTTTTTTCTCTCATGATCCGTTTCATGACACCGTTCGTTTTCTCAGCACCGGTTGAACAATAGGTATCAAGGTTTGTGACCTTTGTTTCAGTGAGTCCTGAGATCAGAGCTGTCAGATACTGAGCATGGGCTCCGCCTAAGCTTTTCCCCATCACATGGACTTGAGGAAACTTTTCAGCGTCTAAATATCTTTTTAGGTCAGGCCAAATCGTTTTGACTCCGTAAAGGCCTAGTTGTGGGAGAACATCATTAATGACAGACATTAGGGCCCCTGTCGCAGTCTTCCGTGAGGCAGTTCCTCTGCAACTAACAATGCTGGGTGCATTATGTCCGATAGGCTTCCAAACAGTGACATAAGCCCCTCCACCGCTAAAAACACGATCTGCAGCATATAATCCAGGTTGTAAGTTGACAACAGTCCCAACAGGAGGCTCTCGATCTCCAAGATGGGGGGTCATCATCTCGACGTCACGGATTTCCCTGGTTTATGATTAGCTGCGATCCACACCCTTTCCTTCAATCCTTGGATTCCTTTCCACTGGACTCTGCACGGTCAATCGGATCGATAGGTACAACTGTTGCGACGTTAGGATTAAAAGGGTCTTTAAAGAGATCATTTAGAGGAAAAGGTTTTAATTCTTCCGGAACTTTTCCAGGTGCTTCTTTAAGATCCTCATATCTGACATCTGACATTTCAAGTAATATTTTTCTAAAAATTTCAACAGTAAGAAATTTTCGACCGTTTTTGAAATCTTCACGATTAAGGTGGATGGAATCTCTTTGTAAGATCCTTACTAACCTATTTTCTCCAATAATTTCTCCGACCTCCCTCAAAGTATCTACTGACTCAGAACTGAAATTTGATAAATTAGCTCTTATGCCACCATCATTATTAGAAAAATTTACAAAATAACTATCGGGAAGATTCTGCCGACGCTCAAAATAAACATTGACAAACATAATTACACCTAATTAATTAGCAAAAATTATAACATGAGGGTTATGAAAAACATAGTTATGAGAGCAAATTTAAACTAAAATTACCAAGCATGCCAGGGGGTATGTATGGAGGGAGTTATTGTCCGACTTGGATAAGGTCTACCCATAATGGATGGATCCATTCATAGATGACCCCTTCGGAATTTGAGATCTCAACTTTGAAAGTTGCGATTCCACCTGAATTAAAGAAGTCTTCATTCTTGATCATATAATAGGTGTATCCCGACTTGCAGTTGAGATAAAAGCTATCTTGAAATTGTTCGTGATTGCGCAATCTTACAATATAATCCAACCTTAAATCATCACATCCTCGGTATTCATAGGGCAAACACCATGCCATGATCATTCGTTGTCCTACATCAGGACAATTTAACTTGGGATCGGGTGTTCCTACCTGATAGCTAGCAAGCTCTCTCTCATCAAAAAAATCGGTGTAAACAATTAGAGGTTTTTTTGCGCAGCCTGTCAGAATTAAAATGGCTAGCAAAAGAAGCAATCTTTTCATCTTTTTGCCTGCAAAATTCCTGCCTTAGTTGTACTCAACATTTCATGTGCTTCTAGAATAATACGTTCTGTCGTTGCCCAATCCAGACAAGGGTCTGTCAAAGAAACCCCATATTTTAATGAAGTTCCATGATTCATTCCCTGATTTCCACCATATAAATGACTTTCAAGCATTAAACCTCGGATTTCATCATTTCCTTCAAAAACCTGACGGATCACATTGCGAAATACCTCAACCTGTTTTTCAGCTTGTTTTTGACAATTATCATGTGCGCAATCAATTAATACACGACGACTGCAACCGTTTTTTTCTAATTGAGACAGTGTCCCTCTAATAGAATCAGAATCGTAGTTTGCCTTTTTTTCACCTCCGCGCAACATCACATGTGTATGCGGATTACCTCTGGAGTGCACCATCGAAACTTTTCCTGTGCTGTCCATGCCAATATATGTGTGAGGGACACTGGCAGCTTGTACTCCGTGGATCGCACTGTCCACATTTCCATCGGTTGAATTTTTAAAGGCTATTGGAATTTGCAGGCCCGAAGCGATCTGTCGATGAATTTGTGAAGATGAAGTGCGTGCACCTATACAGCCCCAGCAGATGAGATCTCCATAGTAATCTGGAGAGGCAGGATCAAGAAATTCTGTAGCCGCTGGCACGCCTAAATCTGTAAGATCTAGCAAAAGTTGCCTAGCTGCTCTCAAGCCAGCAGCAATATCATTTCCTCCATTGAGATGCGGATCGTGCAATAACCCTTTCCAACCTAAGCGTGTTCTTGGCTTCTCGAAATAATTTCTCATCACGATCAAAAATGAATCTTGCACTTCATCTGCCAACTTTTTTAATTTGTTGGCATACTCTTTGGCAGCTGTGATATCGTGAATCGAACAGGGACCGACAACAAGCAATTGTCGCATATCACTTCCAGAAAGGATAGAGATAATTTTTTCTCTTGTGCGTTTGATAAATTGTGCTTGAGGTGGAGTTAAAGGAAGTTCTTTGTGCAAATCTCCAGGAGAAGGTAAATGTTGCTTTGCTACCATACGATTGATCTGTATAAACCTCTTAATAATGGTTGGAATTCTAACAAATAGTATCGATATGGAAAAGGTTAAACAATGGGCAGAGACTCTTCAAGCTTCTAATCCTTGGCCCCGCCTTGCCAAAATTCAGGTAGGCAATTCTAAATCTGAAGGTTATCAGTCTGAAATTCAAAGAGGAAAATTAAAAATTGTTGCCGAAGGACCCATTGCTCTTGCTGTTGCGCTTACTCAACTTGAAATCGCTAGAAAAGCAAACCATCTTTCCGATTTTCTTGGTGAAGCCCAGCCACAGCATAAGCTGAGACCACTCTGGATTGAACCGCAAATACTCGATGCAAATCTTCTGGATCGTTTATGTGAAAGAACCCTCGAACTTGGATACAACAGCTGGATCATTGGTAAACATCATGATGAAATGTTTTCTAACCTAACAAAAGTCAATTATAGAACTGTTCATTCTGCGCTAAAATCGTATGGCATCAAACTTATTGTTAAACCTGAACTTATACGCCACTTTGAACATGCTTCCACTTGCCCACTCGATACCAATTACCAAAAAGAGATCAAAAATCTTTTGTCAAACTGGATTGAGGCCAATGGGACGCCCGATTACCTTTTTTGGCGAAGTCTTTGCCATCACCCAGGTTTTGAAAATGCTTCCAAAGCAAAAGAATCACTGAGGGTAGATCTAGCGATAGCGGAGCTTAAAGTCCTTGAAGCCATTCTGAAGGGTAAATCAAAATTAGTCTATTATTTACCAAGCCTGGATTTACAAGATGCCAAACAGCAAAGCACCTGGATGAAAAGTCTGTGTAATGCAGCTGAAAAAAATACAATCTTCGCTTTCTCTGCGTTGGCAGGATCTCCATTTGAAGACCATCTCATTCCTCATCCCTTCTGGGAGGAAATAAGAAAATCTCCTATCATTTCACAAGTGCCGCTCCTTCCCATCCTCAATTGCGGGGCGATCACTCAAGGAGAAGGCCTATGGCCAAATCTGCCCTTAGATCTAATCCAAACATATGTACCAAGGACATACCGTACAAATTTTATAGGTATCGCCATACCAACACCTGCATTTCCGACCCCTGGATCTATCCTGGATGCAAATTTATGGATCGCTTCTCAAATGCAATGGAGAAAACTATCAGTGGATTTACTGGCTGAAACATGGTTCTCTGCCTACCATCCAAAAATATCTTTTAACCGTTACAAAGAAATTCTCGAGAATCTTAGAGAAGTATCAAAAGAACTAAGTCATATCCGCTCAATTGCTAACCAGCCTGCGCGGCAGCTTATTCCACCCCCAGATTGTCGGACAAGAATAGAAAGTATTATTGCACACATCAAGCACTTAGATGTTGTCTTTCAATCCCTTCCTTCAAAAAATAGTGACTCCCAACCCTCACTTTCTGAGTATTATCCTTATTTTTCTAGAGATGCAAAAAAAATGTTGTCGCAACTTGCTCAACATCTCGGAGTTCCAACACCCCATCTGATGCAAAGTCATGATCAAGGGGAGGGATTTTGGACAGATCTAGTTAGACCAGAAGGAGTTAAGTCATGGATGCGCCAAACCCCTCGGATAGGGGAACCTGGTTCCACAATGGATAAAATCCTCAGGGAAAATCGATTTAATTTTAATGAATGAAGAATTAAACTCTCTTCATCTCATTATCACATACAAATTGTAAGGGAATACAATGGAAAATTTTGACGAAATCTTAATGCGTATAAAGGACTGGGTCTGGGGAGCTCCTTTGTTGATGTTGCTCCTAGGAACCGGTATCTATTTAACATGGATCTTGCGCGGTGTTCAGTTCAAATACCTCGCCTACGCATTCAGACAAGTCTACGCCGCCCAAAAACAAAATTCCCAAGGTGATATTTCCCATTTTGAGTCCCTCATGACCACCCTTGCAGGTGCCATTGGAACAGGTTCAATCGTTGGTGTCGCAACTGCAGTAGCTATTGGGGGGTCAGGTGCAATATTTTGGATGTGGATAACGGCCTTTTTTGGAATGGCAACAAAATACGCTGAATCCCTTTTAGCGGTGAAATATCGAGTTAAAGACAAACGTGGAGAAATGATTGGCGGCCCTATGGAATATATTGAGAAAGGGCTGGGATGGAAGTGGATGGCGATTCTATTTAGTTTTTTTGGTGCTATCGCTGCCATAGGAACAGGTAACTTAGTCCAAGTGAATGCTATTGCAGAAAGTGTTGCAGCTACTTGGAATGTTGACATGTGGATCACTGGGGCAGTTTTAGCTGTATTGACAGGAGTTGTTGTAGTCGGCGGAGTCCGCAGCATCGGCGTTGTCGCATCTGTTTTAGTACCTGTGATGGCTCTATTATATATTGGCGGCGGAGTGATCATTCTTGGGATGAACGCATCACTTATCCCACAAGCGCTTAGAGATATCTTTGTAGGAGCATTCGGATTCAGCTCTGTTGCTGGTGGTGTTGTTGGAGGTACACTCCTTTTGACGATTCAAATGGGTGTTTCCCGTTCTGTGTTTTCTAATGAAGCTGGATTGGGAATATCTTCCATCGCAGCAGCAGCAGCTATTACAGATAGTCCAAGTCGTCAAGCTCTGATCAACATGACTGGAGCGTTGATCTCAACAATTATTGTATGCACAATTACTGGACTTGTACTTGCAGTTTCAGGAGTCATTGGACCACAAGGAGCAACTGGGGAAATATTAAAAGCTCCTGTGATGGCAATAGAAGCTTTTAATCGAAATCTGCCTGGAGGAGCTTATATTGTCACAATCTCACTCATCCTTTTCGCTTATTCAACGGTTGTGGCTTGGGCCTACTATGGAGAGAAATGTTTTGAATATCTTTTGGGAGAAAAGGGTGTAACAATTTACCGGGTTCTTTTTACATTGTTAGTAATTCCTGGTGCAGCGCTCAAAATTGAAACAGCATGGACCATTGCAGATATTACAAACGGATTGATGGCAATCCCTAACCTCATTGCGCTCATAGGACTTTCTCATGTCATTACCTATGAAACTCAACAGTTTCTAAAAACTGTTGATAAAGAAGAACGCAAGACCCAAACCTCGTCAACGTAAGGAAGAACATGGGAACTATCAACGTCATATTGGACATCCTTTATAGCTGGGTCTGGGGTTGGCCTTTAATGGTCCTTATTTGTGGGATCGGTATTTACCTAACAATCCTTCTCAAAGGATTACAATTCCGATACCTTCCATACGCACTCAAACTTGCTTTTGGACATAACAGGAATAAAGAAGGGGAGGGTGACATCTCCCATTTCCAATCTCTCATGACAGCATTGGCTGCAACAATCGGAATCGGGAATATTGCTGGGGTTGCAACAGCCATAACCGTTGGAGGTATGGGAGCCCTTTTTTGGATGTGTGTGACGGCGCTTATTGGAATGGCTACAAAGTATGCTGAAGCAATCCTCGCTGTAAAATATAGAATCATCGATGAAAAAGGGGAAATGTGCGGCGGGCCCATGTATTTCATAGAAAGAGGATTGGGCTGGAAATGGCTGGCCTTTTGCTTTGCTTTATTCGGCGCTATCGCATCTTTTGGTGGAGGAAACATGCTTCAAGCAAACTCCATCGCCGATGTGATGTCAAGCGTTCTCCATATCAATCCTTGGTGGACAGGGGCTGTCATTGCGGTTTTAACCGGACTCACACTTCTTGGAGGAATACAAAGCATTGGAAGAGTTGCTGGATTCTTAGTTCCCTTCATGGCGTTGGTTTATATTGGAGGATCTCTGTTGATCCTGTTCCAACGAATGGAATACATTCCTGAAGCAGTCGATGCAATCTTTAGAAACGCGTTTACTGGACAAGCTGCGTTTGGCGGTTTTGCAGGAGCAGGAATTGCCCTTGCAATACAGGTTGGAGTCAGCAGAGGATTGATGACAAGTGAGGCTGGCCTAGGTACTGCATCTATTGCGGCCGCTGCTGCTAAAACTGACGTTCCAGGAAGACAGGCTTTGGTTTCAATGACAGGATGCTTTTTAGCGACTGTTGTGATGTGCAGTGTAACTGCTTTAGTTTTGGGTGTTACCCATGTTTTTGGAATGACAGATCCCAACGGAAAGTTGATTACAGGCGCTTCATTGACAGTAGCGGCATTTGAATCGGTCTATTCTTGGGGCGGAGCCATTGTCACCATTGGTATTGTCTTGTTCGGTTTCACAACGATCATTGGCTATGCTTATTACGGGGAAAAATGTGTTGAGTATCTTTTTGGTTATAAGTCGGTTCCCTATTACAGGATCGTATTCACATTGATGGCGTTGTTAGGTGCAGTATTAGAACTTGAAGTCGTTTGGAAAATTGCCGACATATTTAACGGACTGATGGCATTCCCAAACCTTATAGGACTTTTGGCATTATCGGGAGTAGTTGTAGATGAAACCCGCCAGTTCATGCACATTCTACAAGCCGAGCGTTCTTTAGAATCCTCATAAATTTGTTGCTCGCGCGGAACGCCCTAGAGGGTTGTGCCCCAAAGGCGACAGCTCC